>NZ_JBOHCV010000625.1:0-5091 GCF_050698815.1 Streptomyces sp. | reverse complement strand
GGGCACCCCTCGCCTCACGGCGAGGGGTGCCCGGCGCGCTCCTCGTGCGGTGAGGACGCCGTCCCGGCACGGGAGTTGTGTTCCTCCTCCCAGGCCGCCAGCGCCATTCCGCACGCGTGGTCGACGTGGCGCAGCCCCGCCAGGTTCAGTTCGACAGCGCGGTCGGCCGGCAGCGCCTCCAGCTGGTCCAGCAGCTTGGGCAGTCGCAGGAAGGTCGCGTTGCCGAGCACCCGTACGCGCAGGGGGCGGCCCGCGCCGGCCCCGCCGGCCCCGCCGGCACCTTCAGCACCGCTGTCCAAGGCCTCCGTCTCGACCTGAACGTGCGAGATCTCCCAGGCCAGCTTGACCACGGCCAGCAGCAGCCCGAGCAGCACACCTTCGAACAAGTTGGTCACCACGATCGCGATCGCGGTCACGGCGAGCACCACGGCCTCGGCGCGGTGCTTGCGCCACAGCGGCCCCAACTCGCGGACGGGGACCAGCTTCCAGCCCGCGTGCACCAGCACGCCCGCGAGCGCCGCCACCGGAATCACGCCCAGCGCCGCGGGCAGCGCCGCCACGAAGATCAGCAACCACACCCCGTGCAGCACGCGGGAGAGTTTGGTGCGCGCGCCGGCGGAGACGTTCGCCGAGCTGCGCACGATGACGGCCGTCATCGGCAGCGCGCCCAGCGCGCCGCAGATCGCGTTGCCCGCGCCCTGCGCCATCAGCTCCTTGTCGTAATCCGTACGCGGCCCGTCGTGCAGCCGGTCCACGGCCGCCGCGCTGAACAGCGACTCGGCGGAGGCGATGAGGGTGAAGGCGAGCACGGTGCCCAGCACACCGAGCGACGCGAGCGACGCGAAATCGTCGAGTCCGGGCGGCTGTACGGCCGCCATCAGCCCCTGGACCCGTACCCGGTCCACCGGCAGGCCGAAGATCCCGGTCACGGCCGTCGCCAGGGCCACCGCGGTCAGCGGCGCGGGCAGCACCCTGGCGGCCCGCTTCCACTTCGGCCAGTACACCAGCACCAGAATCGTGCCCACGCCGATACCCGTCGCGGCGAGTGTCGTGCCGGAGCCGAGCACCTCGCCCGCGAGGCCGGGAAGCCCCATGAACTTCCCCGGCCCACTGCTGGGTGCCGGCACGCCGGCCAGGGCGTAGACCTGTCCGGCGATCAGCACCAGCCCGATCCCGGCGAGCATGCCCTGCACCACCGCGACCGAGATCGCCCGGAACCAGCGACCCAGCCGCAGTGCGCCCATCGTCAGCTGAAGCACACCGGCCAGCAGCACCAGCACGCCGAGCACGCCCAGCCCGTGCGCCTGTACGGCCTCGTAGACGAGCACGGTCAGCCCGGCCGCCGGACCACTCACCTGCAAGCTGCTGCCCGGCAGGGAACCGGCGACGAGGCCGCCCACGATTCCGGTGATCAGCCCGAGTTCGGCAGGTACGCCCGACGCGACGGCGATGCCCACGCACAGCGGCAGTGCGACGAGGAAGACCACCAAGGACGCGGTGACGTCGGCCCGGAGTGTTGCTCTCCGCCGCGGCATGCGGGCGGCACGGAAGTAGGAACGCATGAAGGAACGCATGAAGCCTCCAGCCCGCCTCGCCGCACGGCTGCGCGGGGGCAGGGGTCGGTTCGCTGTGTGTGAGGTCGGGAGCGCGGTGCTGTCCTGGTCGGGCTGTCCGGCCGGATCAGCAGCGGATCACCTGATGCAGGAGGCGCAGATCGACGGGTTTCGTCCTGGATGCGGCCCGGGAGGCGGACTCACGCTGAGTGGCCGGTGACGTCGCACGGCCCGGCGTGCCCGTACGGACATCGCAATCGCACACACGTTTCAGCGGGGTGCCCGGAGTGGCGGCGTTCACCGACCGGCGTCCACCGCGTCGCGGCGGACAGGCGTCCTCCGCCGCGCCGGAGTGTTCACTCGTGGTGCCCGGGAGCCGCTCGGACGACGCGGCAGCACGCGGTCTCTCCGATGTGACCTGCGCGGAAGCGCAGTCGAGGGTGAGGACGGTGGCGAGCAGGAGGGTGACGGCGGCGACGAGTGCCCGCATGGCGTGCCTGCTCGGCCGCATCGTGATCCCTTCGGTCCGCTCTTGGGCAGGTATTCCTATTCTGTCCAAGAGCGTGCGCGAATTTGCAACTCGGCACGTGGACTCTGTGTGAACGACGACGCGCAGACGGCCGTCCTCCTGCCCCCGGTGCGCGGCGGCGTGCTGCCGTGCGCCGGAGCGACCGCAGGCGCTTGACGCGCCGTGCCGACGGGACCACAATTCATCACATGATGAATAACCCATCCGGTGAGCGGCCGGCCCCCGCCGTTCACGCCGAGGGCCTCACCGTGGTCCGCGGCGGTCGCACAGTCATCGACGACCTCACCTTCGACGTCGTCCCCGCAAGCGTCACCGGTCTGCTCGGTCCGTCGGGCTGCGGCAAGTCCTCTCTGATGCGCGCCATCGTCGGCACCCAGGCCAAGGTCACCGGCACCCTCGAGGTCCTCGGCCGGCCAGCGGGTGCCGCCGTCCTCCGTCCCCGGGTCGGCTACGTCACCCAGGACCCCTCGGTCTACGGCGACCTGACGGCACGGCAGAACCTCGACTACTACGCGGCCGTCCTCGGCATCCCCCGCCGCGAACGGGCCGGCCAGGTGACCCGCGCGCTCACCGACGTCGACCTCACCTCACACGCCGACGTCCTGACCGGAAAGCTCTCCGGCGGCCAGCACTCCCGCGTCTCCCTCGCGGTCGCCCTGCTCGGCTCACCCGAACTGCTCGTCCTCGACGAACCCACCGTCGGCCTGGACCCGGTACTCCGCCGCGACCTGTGGGACCTCTTCCACCGCCTCGCAGCCGAGCGCGGCACCACACTCCTCATCTCCTCGCACGTCATGGACGAGGCCGACCGCTGCGAAAGCCTGCTGCTCATGCGCGCGGGCCGGCTGCTGGCCGCCGGCTCGCCGGACGCGCTGCGCGCCCGTACGCATACCGAGTCCATCGAGGGCGCCTTCCTGCACCTGGTCGACAAGGCGCGCGCCGACGAGACCGCCGCCGTCTGACTCGTACGGCCGCCGAGCCGCCGCCACCGCCTCCACCCCGCGAACCCTTTCCGGAGAGCCCGCCATGAACGCGACCCGCACCCTCGCCACCGCCCGCCGAGTACTCCGCCAGCTCAGCCACGACCCACGTACGATCGCGCTCCTGCTGCTGGTGCCCGTACTGCTCCTGGTGCTGCTCTACTACGTCTTCGACGCCGACCGCCGTGCCTTCGACAGCATCGGCGCCTCTCTGCTCGGCATCTTCCCGCTGGTGACGATGTTCCTGGTCACCTCCATCGCCACCCTCCGCGAGCGCACCTCGGGCACCCTCGAACGGCTGCTGTCCATGCCCCTGGGCAAGGGCGACCTGATCCTCGGCTACGCACTCGCCTTCGGCGTGCTCGCCGTCGTCCAGGCCTCCGTCGCGACCGGAGTCGCCGTCTGGCTGCTGGACCTCGACTTCGCGGGGTCGCCCTGGCTGCTGCTGCTGATCGCTCTGCTCGACGCCCTTCTCGGCACCGCTCTGGGCCTGTTCGTGAGTGCGTTCGCCGCGTCGGAGTTCCAGGTGGTGCAGTTCATGCCCGCGGTGATCTTTCCGCAGATCCTGCTCTGCGGCCTGTTCGCCCCGCGCGACACCATGCAGCCCGTGCTGGAGTACCTCTCCAACGTGCTGCCCATGTCGTACGCGGTCGACGGCATGACCGAGGTCCTCGTGCACACCGACGCGACGGGCGACTTCGTCCGGGACGCCGTCATCGTCGCCGGCTCGGCCCTGCTGGTGCTCACCCTGGGCGCGGCCACCCTTCGACGGCGTACGGCATAGCACCCCGGATCACCAGTCGGACAGATCCGCCACGGCCACGCTCCGGTGCGAGGATGGAGCGGCAGCAGCCGCACCCGTACGCACAGGATGAAGTGAGCCGCCCCATGACCCAGCAAGTCGCCGTCCTCGGCACCGGCAAGATCGGTGAGGCCCTGCTCTCCGGGATGCTGAGGGGCGGCTGGTCACCGTCCCGCCTGCTGGTCACCGCCCGTCGTCCGGAACGCGCACAGGAACTCCGCGACCGCTACGGGGTCGAGGCCGTCAGCAACACCGACGCCGCCGAGCGAGCCGACACCCTCATCCTCACGGTCAAGCCGCAGGACATGAGCACCCTGCTCGACGAGCTGGCACCGCGCACCCCCGCGGAACGCCTGATCATCAGCGGCGCCGCCGGTCTGCCCACCTCCCTCTTCGAGGAACGGCTCCAGCCCGGTACCCCCGTCGTCCGCGTCATGACGAACACTCCCGCACTCGTGGACGAGGCCATGTCCGTCGTCTCGGCCGGCACGCACGCCACCGAGGCGCACCTCGCCCTGACCGAAGAGATCTTCAACGGCGTCGGCAAGACGCTCCGCGTGCCCGAGAGCCAACAGGACGCGGCGACCGCCCTGTCCGGCTCCGGACCCGCCTACTTCTACTTCCTCGTCGAGGCCATGACCGACGCCGGGATTCTGCTCGGGCTGCCACGGGACAAGGCGCACGACCTGATCATCCAGGCCGCGATCGGCGCCGCCACGATGCTCCGCGACAGCGGCGACCATCCGGTGACGCTGCGGGAGAACGTGACCTCCGCGGCGGGCACCACCATCAACGCGATCCGCGAACTCGAGAACCACCGCGTGCGTGCCGCCGTCATCGACGCCCTCGAGGCGGCCCGCGACCGCAGCCGTGAACTGGCGACGGGCAAGGGCTGATTCGGGAACACGGACCCGCCGCGGAGCGGGTTCGGTACCGCTCCGATCGTGGTGTAGGCTTCAACGGTTGCCGAGGGGCCGGTGTGCTCCTGCGGCAGCACTCCTGCCGTCCGACGGCAACCACTACTGCAGGATTCCCCGTTCCGCGGGGCTGGTTTTCGTGTGCCTGTTTCACGGATATCAGTTCGGTGAGGGATACCGGCCGGCTCGATTTTGAGTCGCCGGGGGAAATCGTCTAACGTAGCGGTCACGCCGGAAGGCGCCCCGCCGACGGGGAATCAGAAAGGTTATCCAGGCACGGAAACGGGCCGGAAAACAGATCTGATAGAGT
>NZ_JBOHCV010000624.1:0-4688 GCF_050698815.1 Streptomyces sp. | reverse complement strand
CACAACGCCCCCGCGCGGTGGTATCCAGACCCACGGAGGCCCCGCGGTGAACGACCTGCCGCAGCAACTGGCCAGTGGACTCATCCTCGGCGCGATGTACGGCCTCATCGCGATCGGTTACACGATGGTCTACGGCATAGTTCAGCTCATCAACTTCGCCCACGGCGAGATCGTCATGTTCGGGGCCTTCGGTGGCCTGACCGCATGGCTCATGCTCCCCCAGGGCACGTCCCTCATGTTCGCCCTGCCTCTCATGCTCGTGCTGGCGGTCGGAGTTTCCGTCCTCGTCGGCATCGGTGCGGAACGCTTCGCCTACCGGCCCCTGCGCAACGCGCCCCGGCTGGCCCCGCTGATCACCGCCATCGGCCTGTCCATCATGCTCCAGCAGCTGATCTGGAGCTTCTACCCGGACGCCAAGAAGGCCCGCTCCTTCCCGAAGTTCGACGGCGACAGCGTCCAGATCCTGGGCGCCAACATCCAGCGCGGCGAACTCTTCCTTCTCATCGCCGCGCCCATCTGCATGATCGCGCTCGGCTTCTTCGTCGCCAAGACCCGCACCGGCCGCGCCATGCAGGCCACCTCGCAGGACCCCGACACGGCGAAGCTGATGGGCATCAACACCGACCGCATCATCGTCACGGCCTTCGCCATCGGCGCGGCCTTCGGTGGAGTCGCGGCCATCGCGTACGGCCTCAAGTACGGACAGATCGACTTCAAGATCGGCTTCATCCTCGGTCTCAAGGCATTCACCGCCGCAGTACTCGGCGGCATCGGCAACATCTACGGCGCCATGATCGGCGGCCTCGTCCTCGGCCTCGCCGAGTCCCTGGCAACCGCGTACATCGAATTCATCCCCGGCATGGAACTGTTCGGCGGCGGCGCGTGGAAGAACGTATGGGCGTTCGCCCTGCTGATCCTGGTCCTGCTGATCCGGCCACAGGGCCTGCTCGGCGAACGCATCGCGGACAGGGCGTGATATCGATGGCAACCACCAACACCGGCGCGGACACCACCGCACCCGCCGCGCCCGCCGAACCGCTCGACCCGACCGGTGCCCCCGGCACTCTGCCGCTGCCGCCCAAGGCCGCCCGCATCCTCACCCTCGCGGGCGCCGTCGCCACCCTCGCCAGCACCATGCTGGCCTGGACGTGGACCTCCGAGTTCCCCGGCGACCTCACCTACTACGGCTCACCCGTCGATCTGCAGACGCTGACCCTCGTCGGCTCCCTGCTCACCATCCTGATGCTGCTGTCCGGCAGCGGCGTACGCGGACTGCGCTGGCTCACCCCCGGCGGCAAGACCGCACCCGTGGTGCTCCTCGCCATCGGCACCCTCGCCGTCGCCTGGTACACCGCCGCATCCATAGCCTTCACCCTCGGCGGACTGGTCAACTTCGAACCCGGCATGTGGGTCGCCGTGTTCGCCAGTCTCGCCACCGTCACCGGCGCCCTCGGCCTCCGCGCCGACCAGCCCTTCGACCCGGCCGACCCGACGCTGCGCGACCCGGGCGCCTGGCGCCGCTTCCGGCACTCCCTCAAAGCCACCACGCCCGCACCGGGCAAGGAACTCCCGGGCTGGGCCGAACTGCTGACCATCGCCGTCTCCTTCGGCGTCGGGCTGTACGTGTTCACGTACGGCATCGACACCGCCTACGGCGAGCTCTTCATCGGCTTCCTGCTCCTGGTCAGCTTCGGCGCCACCGCGCTCGGCCGCGCCGGACTCAGCCAGCGTCTGGGCGCGATCACCAGCAAGCACCGCAACATCACCTTCACGGCCGCGTTCGTCGCCGCCGCGTGCTTCCCGTTCACCCAGAGCAGCGACCAGTACACCTCGATCGCCGCGAACATCCTCATCTTCGCCACGGTCGCCCTCGGCCTGAACGTCGTCGTCGGCCTCGCCGGACTGCTCGACCTCGGATACGTGGCGTTCCTCGGCGTCGGCGCCTACGCGGCGGCACTCGTGTCGGGTTCGGACACCTCCGTACTCGGCGTGCAGTTCCCCTTCTGGGCCGCCGTCCTGACCGGCGCCGGCGCCTCACTCGTCTTCGGCGTCGTCATCGGTGCCCCGACACTGCGGCTGCACGGCGACTACCTCGCCATCGTCACGCTCGGCTTCGGCGAGATCTTCCGCATCGGCATGGAGAATCTGGACGGTTCCTCCGGGCCCGCCGTCACCAACGGCGCCAACGGCATCGCCAACATTCCCGACCTGGTGATCGCCGGCTTCAGCCTCGGCGAGGAGCACACCATCCTCGGCGTCGAGCTCGGCCCGTTCGCCAACTACTACCTGCTGATGCTCGTCTTCACGATCATCGTCGTGACGATCTTCCGGCGCGCGGACCGCTCCCGCATCGGCCGCGCCTGGGTCGCCGTCCGCGAGGACGAAACCGCTGCCCGCGCCATGGGCATCAACGGCTTCCGCGTCAAGCTCATCGCGTTCGCACTCGGCGCCACCCTGGCCGGCATGGCCGGCACCGTGCAGGCCCACGTCACCTCATCGGTGACACCCGAGCAGTACCAGTTCGTCGAGGTCGTACCGCCCAACTCGGCCTTCCTGCTGGCCGCCGTCATCCTCGGCGGCATGGGCACCGTCTCCGGACCGCTCATCGGCGCCTCACTGCTCTACCTCATCCCGGCCAAGCTGCAGTTCATCGGCGAATACCAGCTCCTGCTCTTCGGGCTCGCGCTGGTGCTGCTGATGCGCTTCCGCCCCGAGGGCCTCATCGCGGACCGCCGAAAGAAGCTCGAATTCCACGAAACCGGCCAGCTCGACGTCCCGACCGGCGGCCCCGGCCTCAGCAAGACGGAGGCGTGAGTCAGATGACCACCAGCACAGCGACCACCGGCCCCGAGGCCACGCCGGCCGGGCGGCACCCCGTACTGCGGGCCTCCGGCGTCACCATGCGCTTCGGCGGCCTCACCGCCATACGCAATGTCGAACTCACGGTGGACAGCGGCGAGATCGTCGGTCTCATCGGCCCCAACGGCGCCGGCAAGACCACCTTCTTCAACTGCCTCACCGGGCTGTACGTGCCGACCGAGGGCAAGGTCTCCTACAAGGGCAAGGTGCTCCCGCACCGCTCCCACCTGGTCACGCAGGCAGGCATCGCCCGTACCTTCCAGAACATCCGCCTCTTCGCGAACATGACAGTCCTCGAGAACGTCCTCGTCGGCCGCCACACCCGCACCAAAGAGGGTCTGTTCTCCGCGTTGCTGCGCGGCCCCGGCTTCCGCAAGGCCGAACGCAGCTCCGAGGAACGCGCCATGGAACTCCTGGAGTTCACCGGCCTCGCCGACAAGCGCGAACACCTCGCGCGGAACCTCCCCTACGGCGAGCAGCGCAAGCTGGAGATCGCCCGCGCCCTGGCCAGCGAACCAGGACTGCTGCTGCTCGACGAACCCACCGCGGGCATGACCGCAAGCGAGACCAGCGCCACCCGCGACCTGGTCCTCGCGGTACGGGAGAAGGGCACCGCCGTACTCGTCATCGAGCACGACATGCGCTTCATCTTCAACCTCTGCGACCGCGTCGCCGTCCTCGTACAGGGCGAAAAGCTCGTCGAAGGCACACCGGAAGTGGTGCAGGGCGACGAACGCGTCGTCGCCGCCTACCTCGGCACGCCCTTCGAGGGCGAACCGGGCGAAGCGGAAGCCGCCGAGGTACGGGAAGCGGAAACGCGGGGCGCCGAGAGCGCAACCGGTACCGACGGCACCGACGGCACCGACGAGACCCAGAAGGGAGGCAGGGCCTGATGCCACTGCTCGAAGTCGAGGACCTGCGCGTCGCCTACGGCAAGATCGAAGCCGTCAAGGGCATCTCGTTCAGCGTCGAAGCCGGCGAAGTGGTCACCCTGATCGGCACCAACGGCGCCGGCAAGACCACCACCCTGCGCACCCTCTCCGGACTGCTCAAACCCCTCGCCGGGAAGATCACCTTCGACGGAGAGGTGATCAACGACGTAGGCGCGCACAAGATCGTCGCCAAGGGGATCGCACACTCCCCCGAAGGCCGCCGCATCTTCCCGCGCCTCACCATCACCGAGAACCTCCAGCTCGGCGCGTTCCTCCGCAAGGACAGCGCCGGCATCCAGAAGGACATCGAACGGGCCTACACGCTCTTCCCCATCCTCGGAGAACGCCGCGGCCAGGCCGCCGGCACCCTCTCCGGCGGGGAACAGCAGATGCTCGCCATGGGCCGCGCTCTGATGTCCAGCCCCAAGCTCCTCATGCTGGACGAACCCTCGATGGGCCTCTCCCCGATCATGATGCAGAAGATCATGGAGACCATCACCGAGCTGAAGGCACAGGGCACGACGATCCTGCTCGTCGAGCAGAACGCCCAGGCCGCCCTCTCCCTGGCCGACCACGGTCACGTGATGGAGATCGGCACCATCGCCCTGTCGGGCACCGGCCAGGAGCTGATGCACGACGAGTCGGTACGCAAGGCCTACCTCGGCGAGGACTGACCCCGCCGGTTACGAGTGCGGCCCGCCCTGGTGACCAGGGCGGGCCGCACTCGTAACTGGGGGTCAGTCCTCGCCGAGGTAGGCCTTGCGTACCGATTCGTCGTGCATCAGCTCTTGGCCGGTGCCCGACAGGGCGATGGTGCCGATCTCCATGACGTGACCCTGGTCGGCCAGGGAGAGGGCGGCCTGGGCGTTCTGTTCGACGAGCAGGATCGTCGTGCCC
>NZ_JBOHCV010000623.1:0-3932 GCF_050698815.1 Streptomyces sp. | reverse complement strand
ACTCGGTCGGCATCATGCTCTTCGAGCTGCTGACCGGACGCCTTCCCTTCGACGCCGACTCCCCGCTGGCCATCGCGTACGCGCATGTGCAGGAGGAGCCGCCGCAGCCGTCGTCGGTCAACCGGTCGCTGCCGCCCGCCGTGGACGCGCTTGTCGCACGGACGCTGCGGAAGAACCCCAACGAGCGCTTCCCGTCCGCCGAGACGATGCACGACGAGTGCCTGCGGGTCGGCGGCCCGGGGGTGGCCGGGGGCGCCCCGGTCATCGTCAGCGGCGGTCCGGGCGGTCAGAGCGGCGCGGGCTTCGGGCAGGCGGTCTTCCCGCCGGTGGGCGATGCCGGCACGCCGCCACCGCACGGCAGCGTGCAGCAGCCCTACCAGCCGCAGCAGCAGTACGGCGGCTTCGGGCCCTCGACACCTCCGCCGCCGAGCCAGAACCCGATGGGGCAGTACCCGACGGGCTCGCCCTACGGCGTGCAGCAGGGCGGCGGCTCGCACACCCCGCCCCCGTACACGCTCTCGCCCTCCCCGTCGTCCGGGGGCGGCCGGGGCGGCGGCAAGAACAACACTCCGGTGATCGTCGGTTCGGCGGTCGCGGCGATCGTCGTGGTCGCCGCGCTGATCATCGCGCTCACCCTGAACAGCGGTGGCGACGACGACCCGCCGGCGGACAGCAAGTCGTCGGCGAGCGCCTCAGCGAAGGCCACCGACGAACCGGCTTCCGGCGGGGACTCCGCCGGCGAGTTCAAGCCGGAGGACAAGTCGAAGACCATCGAGACCACCCGGTGCACCGAGGCCAGCGACAGCTACTCCGACAAGAGCAAGAAGATCCTGCCGGACTTCACCTACCGGAACCTCTCCTCGGTCAAGCAGTGCATCCGCGAGGCCGGCTGGAAGCTCGGCGAGATCACCTACGAGGACGAGAACATCTGGGGCAAGAACATGGTCCTGGACCAGGACCCGGACGGGATCGACGAGTTCGACCCCGAAAAGGACGAGATCGAGCTGACCGTCTCGACCGGCAAACCCGCGGACTAGCGGACCAGCGGAGCCCGCTGCAGCGACAGGGCGGCCGGACACGTCATCGTGCGTGCCCGGCCGCCCTGTTCGGTTCCTGTGCCGCCGCGTGGCCGCTACGCCGGCCGCCGCACCTCCACCGTGCGGAAGCGGTCGGCCACGAAAGCGGTGTCGCACAGCGCGGCGTTCGCCGCCGGGTTGCCACCTGAGCCGTGGAAGTCGGAGAAGGCCGCGGTCTGGTTGACGTACACCCCGCCCGTGAGATTGAGCGAGAGCTGCGCGCACTCGTCCAGACAGGCGTCCTCGATCATCCGCTCGGCGTCCGGCGACGTGGTGTACGCACCGACGGTCATCGCGCCCTTGTCCCGGATCGTGCGCCGCAACAGGGCCACGGCGTCGGACGTGGAGCCGACGGCGACGGCGAAGGAGACGGGCCCGAAGCACTCCTCGGACCAGACGGCCTCGGCCCCGGGCTCGGCGGTCTCCAGCTTGACGATGACGGGCGTACGCACTGTGGCGCCGGGGAAGTCCGGGTGGTCGAGCGAGCGGGCCGCCAGCGCCACCTCGCCCAGCGCGGGCGCCGACTCGACGCGCTCGCGCACCTGCGGATTGACGAGGGCGCCCAGCAGGGCGTGGGCGCGGGCGTCGTCGCCGAGCAGCTTGCCGACCGCGGTGGCCAGATCGCCGACCACCTCGTCATAGGACTTCTCACCCACGTCCGTGGCGATGCCGCCCCTGGGGATCAGCAGATTCTGCGGCGTCGTGCACATCTGGCCGCTGTAGAGCGAGAGGGAGAAGGCGAGATTGCCCAGCATGCCCTTGTAGTCGTCGGTGGAGTCGATGATCACCGTGTTGACCCCCGCCTTCTCGGTGAAGACGCGGGCCTGGCGGGCGTGCGCCTCCAGCCAGTCGCCGAAGGCGGTGGAGCCGGTGTAGTCGATGATGCGGATCTCGGGCCGCACCGCCAGCTCCTTGGCGATGCCCTCGCCGTCCCGCTCGGCCGCCAGCGCGACCAGATTCGGGTCGAAGCCCGCCTCGGCCAGCACGTCACGGGCGATGCGGACGGTAAGGGCCAGCGGGAGCACCGCGCGCGGGTGCGGCTTGACCAGCACCGGGTTGCCGGTGGCGAGGGAGGCGAAGAGGCCCGGATAACTGTTCCAGGTCGGGAAGGTGTTGCACCCGATCAGCAGGGAGACGCCACGGCCGACCGCGGTGAAGTGCTTGCTGAGATCGAGCGGATCGCGCTTGCCCTGCGGCTTGGACCAGGCCGCCGCCTCGGGGGTGCGGGTCTGCTCCGCGTACGCGTACGCCACCGCCTCCATGCCGCGGTCCTGCGCGTGCGGTCCGCCCGCCTGGAACGCCATCATGAACGCCTGCCCGCTGGTGTGCATCACCGCGTGCGCGAACTCGTGCGTACGTGCGCTGATCCGGGCCAGGATCTCCAGGCAGACGGCGGCCCGCACCTGAGGCCCGGCCTCCCGCCAGGCGGGCATCGCCTCCCGCATCGCCGGCAGCAGCACATCCAGGTCCGGGCGCGGATACTCGATGCCCATCTCCAGGCCGTAGGGCGAGACCTCGCTCGACGCCCAGCCCCCGGTGCCCGGCTGGCCGTCGAGCTCGAAGCGGCTGCCGCGCAGTGCGTCGAAGGCGGCCTGGCCCTGCTCGGCGCTCAGCGAGCCGGGCGTGCCGTTGCCACCCTCCCCGTAGGCCTTGGGGTGCTCGGGGTGCGGCGACCAGTACTCCCGGCTGCGGATCGCCTCCAGAGCGCGGTCCAGAGCAGGCCGGTGCCGCTCGATCAGCGCTTCCGCCGCGAGTGCGGCGGGCGCGGTGGTCACGGGCGTGGTCACTGGTGCGGTCACGGACGACTCACTCCTCGTCGAGCTGGCTGACTGGTTGCCGACCGACTGGCTGGCTCGGCTTACGCGGACAAGTAGATACTGCTACCGAACGATCGGTCGGGGCAAGAGGGACAATGAGCCTGTGGATAACGTGGATAGCATCGGCGCCATGCCGGCCAAGCGCGACACCTACACGCCCGATTCGCTGCTCAAGGTCGCCGTAGAGGTGTTCATCGAGCGCGGCTACGACGGCACCTCCATGGAGCACCTTTCCAAGGCCGCCGGAATCTCCAAGTCCTCGATCTACCACCACGTCCGCGGCAAGGAGGAGTTGCTGCGCCGCGCGATAAGCCGCGCCCTCAGCGGGCTCTTCGGCGTGCTCGACGAACCGGCGGCCCGGGAGGGCCGCGCGATCGACCGGCTGGAGCACGTCACCCGGCGCACCGTCGAGGTGCTGATGTCGGAGCTGCCCTACGTGACGCTGCTGCTGCGGGTGCGCGGCAACACCGACACCGAGCGCTGGGCCATGGCGCGCCGCCGCGAGTTCGACCAGCGGGTGGCAGGGCTGCTGAAGCAGGCCGCGGCCGACGGCGATCTGCGCACCGACGTGGATGTGCGGCTGGCGACGCGGCTGCTCTTCGGAATGATCAACTCCATCGTGGAGTGGTACCGCCCGGCCCGGGCCGGGCGCGGTGGTTCCGCCACCAGCGACGAGGTCGCGGAGGCCGTCGTACGCACCGCCTTCGCGGGCCTGCGCGGCGGCTGACGCGTCAGATATCGCGCTGTGGGTAATCCAGGTCGGTCTCCTCGAAGACCAGCAGTGTCCGGGTGCTGATCACCTCGGGGATCGAATGGATTCTGGTGAGCACCAGGTTGCGCAGTGCCCAGTTGTCGGCGGTGTGCACCAGCAGCAGCACGTCGAAGTCCCCGCCGACCAGCGCCATGTGGGCAGCGCCCGGCAGCTCCAGCAGCCGCTCACGGACGCTGCGCCAGGAGTCCTGCACGATCTTGAGCGTGATGTAGGCCGAGGTGCCCTGCCCGGCGCGTTCCTCGTCGATACGGGCGCCGAAGCCGCGTA
>NZ_JBOHCV010000622.1:0-10878 GCF_050698815.1 Streptomyces sp. | reverse complement strand
AAGGTCCCGACTGGGGCGTGGCGTGCGTACGTTCGTTCCGTTCTCTCCGGACTGGTTCTCGTGCCACCTGTAGATGAACCGGTTCGACCGGTGATCGAAGGTTACGTTGACCGGAGGGGCGGGGATGCCGAACTCTTCTTGGGCCCACGCGATGACTGCGCCGGCCAGACCCTCCGGTTGGAAGTCGGCTTCGGAGAACAGCACGCGGTGGACGGTGACCACGGTGTGGTGCCCGGAACGCAGGGCGGCCTCGACTGCCTCTGCCACTGAGCACAGTCCTTGCCGCAGCCAGCTGGCTTCATCCAACGCGAGGCGCAGCCCCGAGCGGTCGGCGTGCGGGTGATTGAGGACCGGTGTGGTGTCCAGCCAGAGCCGGCCGGTGATCCGCTCAGAGTCTGGCGGAGGCTTCATCGCCGGCGTCGACTCTGCCGTGAGGTCGATGGCTATTCCCCAGGCGGGGCCCAGCACTCGATACGCAGTCGTGCGCATCAGCCGCCGGCAGGCGCGTTGCCCGTCGGGCGGGAGCCGGGGCCGGACCGGTTACTCAGCTCGACGCCCGTGCCTCCCAAGCCGCAGTAGCCGGCCGGGTTCCTGGCCAAGTACTGCTGGTGCCGGGCCTCGGCCGGGTAGAAAGGGAAGGCCTCGGCCGGGTGGATCTCCGTGGTGATGCCGCCGTAGCGTGCCTCGCTGAGGACCTTCTGGTAGGCGTCGCGGGTCTCCTCCGCCGCGGTCTGCTGGGCGGGGGAGTGGTGGAAGACCAGCGAGCGGCAGTGGGTGCCGATGTCGTTGCCCTGGCGGAAGCCCTGGGTGGGGTCGTGGGACTCCCAGAAGAGCTTGAGCAGCGTGCCGTAGGAGACCTCCGACGGGTCGAAGGCCACGCGTACCGTCTCGGCGTGGCCGGTTCCGCCGTCGGCGACCTCTTCGGAGATGGGGTGCGGGGTGAGACCGCCCTGGAAACCGACCAGGGTGGTCCATACGCCGGGCGTCCGCCAGAACCGGCGCTCGGCGCCCCAGAAGCAGCCCAGCGCGAAGTCCGCCAACTCAAGGCCCTCCGGGTAGGGGCCCAGCAGACTGTTGCCGAGCACGGCGTGGGTCTCCGGTACGGAGAACATCGGCTCCGTGCGGCCCGGCGAGGCTTCTGCGCGGGTGGGAAGGCGGTCGGTGAAGGCGTTCAGCATGGCTTCCGTCCTCGGTCGCGACCGTACGGGTGCGTCGGTGGCCATACTCCCGATCGGTCCGGAAGCGTGCAATGGGCACGGCAAGGGCTTGAGCCGCGACAGCCGCCGGGCCACGAGCCCGGTTCGCGGGTGGGATGCGGTCGGCGAACACGTTCAGCCTGGTTCTCCGTTCTCGTCGGTCAGCGCTCATCGACCGAGGCGAGGAAGTCCTCCAGCAGCGAACTGATGATGACTGGTCGCTCGAGTGTGCTGGTGTGTCCGGCGTCGGGCACCACTTCCAGGCGTGCCCCGTCGATGCCGGCCGCGATCCGTTCAGCCCTGGCCGGCGGAGTGGCGATGTCGGCCGCGCCGACGACGACCAGCGTGGGCAGCGCTATGTGCCTGAGTTCCTCCCGGACGGGTGCACGGTCCGCGACGCCCAGCACCGCCTTGCGGATCCCCGCGCGATCGCAACGCCGCAGGCGCCGAGTCCACTCGGCGATAACCGGTTCGCTCGCCGGAGAGGACAGGAAAGCCGCACCGAACATCAAGGGCAGCACCTTCCTCCGTACCGGGGTGATGCCGACGAGCCGGTAGACGGAAGCCAGGAGCCGGTACCGCCTGGCCTCAGCGGGGTCCTCCTCATCGGCGCTGGTATCCAGCAGGGACAGCGAGCGCAGCAGTTCGCCACGGCGGGCTGCGAGACGCTGTCCGACGAAGCCGCCCATCGACAGACCCACGAAGTGGACGGGGGCGAGGCCGAGTTTCTCGATGAGCGCCACGGCATCTCCCGCGAGGGTGTCCATGTCGTAGCCGGAGGGGGTGGCCGGTGTGTCGCCCTGCCCCCGCCAGTCCAGGGTGACGCAGCGGTAACGCCGCCGCAGGGCCTCGATCTGCGGGTGGAACATCCAGCCGCTGAACAGCAACCCGTGGCCGAACACGACGGTGGGGGCGTCCGGCCTGTCCGTGGGAGCTCCCGTGTCTGTGTAGGCAACCGTCGCGCCGTTGACCTGGAGCGTCGCCATCAGTGACTCCTTGTGAGGATCAGGTTGTTGCCGGGTGAGAGATCCGCCCGTCGCGATCATCCCGTTCGAAGGTGCTCCCGGACTCCATGGGAAGTCAATGGTGGGCGGTCACGTGCCGCGCCTTCGACGGGGCGAGGGGGCGGCGCATGCGGGCTCGGCGTGGGCGGGCGGCAGTCGGGTTCAGCCTGGCCGGTCAACGCCCCCCGCTCCGGCGCGATCCCACCAGCAGCAACCACTCGTCGCCATGACCCGCGCCCGCGACTGCTCGTGAACCGGCACGCTGCGACGCGTAAAGCCGGCAGTTCCAGCGTTGGGCTCATGCGCCGCAATGAATTCAGCATACGATGAATTTATGCGGATACTCAGACACGCCCTTGCGGTCCTGGTGGCTCCGGTGACCGTCGCGATCCTTGTACCGATCCTGCTGTCGATGGGCCCCGGGCCTGGCCGCCCTCGACTCCGGGGCGGGCCGTGTTCGGCACCCTCGGTGCCGTCTCCATGACGATCGGACTGACCCTGCTCGTCTGGACGATCGCGCTCTTCGATCGCGTCGGCGACGGCACCCTGGCCCCGTGGGACGCCCCGAAGAAGCTGGTCGTTCGCGGCCCCTACCTGCACGTGCGCAACCCGATGATCAGCGGCGTCCTGTTCATCCTCCCCGGCGAAACGCTCCTGTTCCGATCAACGGTCCTGCTCGTGTGGCTCGTGGGCTTCTTCGCCATCAACCAGACCTACATCCCGCTCTTGGAGGAACGCGGCCTGGAACGCCGCTTCGGCCAGGACTACGTGACGTACAAGCACCACGTCCGCCGCTGGCTCCCCCGATTCCGCCCCTGGCACGCCTTAGGAGTTCAGACACCCGAGTTTCGGACGCCCACGGAGTGCTGGCGGCGCTGGTGGTGTTCGCGCTGGTCCGCGGCCAGTTGTGGCTGGCGTTCGTCGTGATGGGGCTGCTCGGACTGGGCGTCGGCGCCTTCTCCGCCGCTATGCCGGCCGCGATCCTCGCCGCCACCCCGCCGGAAGAGACCTCCAGCGCGATGAGCTTCAACCAGGTCGTCCGCAGTATGGGCTTCTCCGTCGGCAGCGTGCTCGGCGGTCTGGTGCTCGCCGCCCATACCGGCTCGGGCGCGGCCTTCCCCGCTGAGCCCGGGTACGCCGTCGCCGCCTGGCCGGGGCGGCCTCGATGGCGGTGACGATCGTGATCAGCCTGGTGCTGCGGCGCACCGCCAATGCGCGCCCGTCTGATCTGATGCCCGCCCGTTGACTGCGGTCGCCCTCCGCGGTGCGTCCGAGGGCGCGCCGCCGCCCGGGGCGGGGGTTGACGCCTTCGGTGCCGCCGTTGTGTAAGGCAGGAGTCACGGATCCCAACACTCTGCAACCATTGCTAGCTCTCACATGTCTGGAACTGGTACGAGAAAGCCTGTAAGTCATCCTTGTAGGAGCTTCATTGTCATACCGGTTCAATCCACCTCCGTCCTGGCCTCAGCCTCCGCAAGGCTGGGAACCTCCTGCCGACTGGCAGCCGGATCCTTCCTGGCCGGATCCGCCTGCTGGGTGGCAGTTATGGGTGCCATTTGACACTGCGTCTGGTCATCCCCCGACCGTTCCTACGCCCTCGTCCCCCTTGCCCACCTACGGCGGATCGCCACAGGGGTCGGGAAGGTCCGACAACGGTTTTGGCGTTTTCGGGCGGAGGCGTAAGCAGGCGGAGGCAGGCGTCGAGCGGCTGACAGGCGAGCTGCAACGCTTGCATGCCGATTACGCCCGGCAAACGGCTGAGAAGGCTGCGCTGTATCAGCAACTGGCAAGCATCCAGGGCGAAGAGGCCGCAGACCTCGTCGTCGACACCGAGCGACTGCGCACTGCTTATCAGGAAGCCGACGATCTCCTACTCGTCAAGATCGATCGGGCGTCTGATCAGCTGCATGAAGCACTCAGCGATGAGCGGCGAACCTACGACGACTTGGTACGGCGAGCTGCGGACATCGAGGCTGAGACAGCAGGGATCCAGCAGCGTCTGGACCAACTTCGCAGGCAGGTCGTGCATACGGAAGACGCGGCGATGCTCCAGGAAGCCGGCATCTACGAGTACCGGCATCCGCTGGAGGATGCGGTTGCGTACAAGTCCGAGCTGAACGCATTGAAGGATCGCGTCAAGGCACTGGCCCGGGGGAACGGCGCGGTGCTCGCCGCCACCGACTGGCACGTCAACGGGTCTTTGGCCGACGGGCGGAAGATGGTGCGAGACTTCTCCAAGTTGATGCTGCGCGCCTACAACGCCGAAGCCGACAACGCCGTTCGAACCATGCGCCCGCACCGTCTGACCTCCATGGTTGACCGGCTGGAGAAGTCCCGACAGACCGTCGCTCGCCTTGGCGCCACGATGCACATCCGCATTGCGGACGAGTACCACCGACTACGAGTTCGCGAGCTGGAGCTGACCGCGGACTATCTGGCGAAGCAGGAGGAGGAGAAGGAGCGGCGACGTGAGTTGCGGGAGCGGCAACGAGAGGAGGAACGGCTTCAGCGCGAACTGGAGCGTGAGCGGAGCCGCCTGGACAAGGAGCGGCAGCATTATCAGGCAGCGCTGGAGCGGTTGCGCGCCTCCAGCTCCAACAACTCCGCTGGAGCAGCAGAGTTGCGGGACAAGCTTGCCGAGATCGAAGCCTCGCTGGCCGCGGTGGACGCCCGAGAGGCCAACATCCGCGCCGGCTACGTCTACGTCATCTCCAACGTCGGTGCATTCGGTGAACGCATGGTTAAAATCGGGCTGACCAGGCGTCTGGAGCCCATGGACAGGGTCAACGAGCTCGGTGACGCCTCCGTACCGTTCCGCTTCGACGTCCATGCTCTGATCTTCAGCGAGGATGCGGTCGGACTTGAACGCACACTTCACCAAGAGTTCGAGGACCGCCGCGTCAACCGCGTTAACCTGCGCCGTGAGTTCTTCTACGTGCGTCCGACGGAGGTGCGCAAGGCTCTGGAGCGGTTCGCAGGACAGCACTTGCTTGAGTTCAGAGAGGACTCGGAAGCACCGGAATGGAGAGCAAGTACGGCAAGTCCGTGACTCCGACACGTCACCTGGCGCGCCGAAGTCTGCAGTGCATCGGCTCGCAGTTTCATGCTGCCCGTATCCATCCATGGTGAAAGTGCCGATCCGGGGCTGCATGCCAGACATGGGCGGAAATCAGCTGTCCGGAGCGAACCTTCGACCCGGACAGCTCAGACCGCAAGGCCCGGGACGAAGGCAACGAGGCCGGAGAGGAAGCTTCCGATCCCTGCCAGCGTGACGACCGTGTGTGGAGTGTCGGAGAAGAAACCGGAGCAGAATTTCCGCATCTGGCGCCGATAGATCAGGAGCCGGAGATTGTCGTACGTGTGCCAGCGTACCTGTCGGCACCCCAGCAGCAGTCCTTTTGCGTTGTTCCGGCAACCCTCATCACGACCAGGTATGGGCGCCTTGCAGGAGACGGGCGCTTGCAAGGCGCACCAGACCAGCGTGGCGACGGAGAGCGTGAGGACAATTGCTGGACCGGCTACGGAGTTGACCCAGGCTGCGATGAGCAGCGCGAACGTGAGTACCCCCCACCAACGGCCGAGACCGCCGAGCTTCCCGTTCTTCGCTTTTCCCATGCCTCTGTGCATGCACTCAGGAGCAGACGGTTACTCCTCGTTGCGATGATATGGCCGGTTCTCGCGGGTTGCGGTCATTCCACCGGCGTGATCCCGGCCGGGCGGAGTCGCCGCCGAACACCGCGGAGGCAGGCGACGGAGTACGACAGGTACGCACCGACCGTACCGAGCGGCCGCGCCTGAGAGCAGATCAGAAGGGGTCCGTCGGATCAGCCGTCCGCCGGGGCGACTCTCCGGGGTAGGGCACGCCGATGCCGCAGTGCATCGCCTTGTCCAGGTACTGCTGGAACACCACTTCTCTCTGCGTAGAATATTAGTGACTCTTCGTAAGGGGTGGGAAGTGAGCGAAGCGGCACCAGTGATCCCGGTTGTCTCGTACGCCCGTATCTCCGCTGACACGGCCAGGGACGGCCATGGCGTCGAGGATCAGCACAAGGTTAACGGGGAGACGGCGGCCCGTCTCGGCTGGACGATCGTGCACCACTACACCGACAACGACCTGTCGGCGGCAAAGGCGACGGTGGTGCGTCCGGACTTCGAGGCCATGGTCAAGGCGCTCAAGTCGGGCCGCCTGCCGGACGAACAGCCCGTGCTCGGCGTGATCGTGGTCGCGGACGACCGTCTCACTCGCCGAGCGGGCGACTACGAGCGGTTCGTGGACGCGCTCACGTACGAGGAAGGACGGCTCTACGCCGATGCCAAAGGGTCGAAGAACCTCTACAGCGAGGACGTCGAGTCCATGGGTCTCTTCGGTGTCGTCATTTCCAGGATGGAGGTGCGCAAGATGCAGCGGCGTGCCCGCCGCTCACACCGTGCCCGTGCTGAACTGGGCATCCCGGTGGGCGGAAAACGCCCGTTCGGCTGGCAGGAGGACAAGCTCACGCTGGAGCCCGGAGAGGCGGCGTGGCTGGCGAAGGGCGCCCGGGAGGTAATCGCGGGCAAGTCCCTGCATTCGATCCTCCGCGAGTGGCAGGAGGCTGGCGTCCGTACGATCAACGACAAGGACTGGGCGAGCCGCTCGCTCAAACTTGCGTTGTGGAATCCGCGGCTGTGCGGCTGGCGGAAGCACAACGGCGAGTTGGTACGCGACGCCAACGGCGTGCCCGTTGTGGGCCTCTGGGAGCCCGTCATCACGTCGAAGGAATGGATGGCGATCGACGCCACCTTCTCGGCCCGTGTCGGTCCCAACGTCAAGGCTGACGGGTTGGTCACGGACTATCGCACGCCGTCATACCTGCTGACGGGAATCCTCCGATGCGGAAAGCCGCGCGAGGACGGGCAGATCTGCAACTCGCCCCTTCGGGCGTCCGCACGGGTGGGCCTCACCGGGGGCTACCTCTACCAGTGCCCCAGCAGGGAAATGGGCGGATGCGGGGGCACAGGACGCAATGGCGCCAAGATCGACGGGTTCATCACGGAGGCCGTACTTGCAAAGCTGGAAGAGAGGGCGGCCAAGGCGACGCGCACCGACGAGAAGTGGGGAGGGGAGCAAGAGCTGGAGCGACTGATGGTTATGCAGCGCAACCTGCTCCACGCATGGCAGGAAGACCAGATCTCGGATGAGCTGTTCTTCCCCGAGAACCAGAAGGTGGAAGCGCGCGTCAAGGAACTCCGTGCGGACAGGACTCGCCACGCCCTGAGCCAGCAGCGGGCTGCCGAGATTACCGGCGACGTGCGCGAGCGCTGGACCTCGGGCCTACTGGGCCTGGGGCAGAAGCGCGCTCTGATCAGGGAAGCGCTGCACGCGGTGATCGTGCTGCCGGTGGGGGGCGGAGGTCGCCGCCCGTTCAACCCTGACCTGCTGGTCCCGAAGTGGCGGGACTGACGGGGGAAGCCGCGTTCGCAATTCCTCTCGATCCGCTTGCGATTGACCTGATGGCCTGTCCGCGCAGCGCGCGTGCATGCGCGGGACGCAGACAGGCTTCTGGGCGCCCTACTTCGCCGTACCGTCTGGCGCTGGTACGACACCGACCGGGCAGGCCACGCCCGTGCCGCCAATGCCACAGTAGCCATTAATGTTGCGGTCGAGGTACTGCTGGTGGTAGCCCTCGGCCGGGTAGAAGGGGCGGTCGGTCGCGGGGAGGATCTCCGTGGTGATGGCGGCGTGGCCGGCCGAGGTGAGGACCTTCTGGTACGCGTCGCGGGAGGACTCCGCCGCGGACTGCTGGGCGGGGGAGGAGGTGTGGATCGCCGAGCGGTACTGGGTGCCGGTGTCGTTGCCCTGGCGGAAGCCCTGGGTGGGGTCGTGGGACTCCCAGAAGAGCTTCAGCAGACTGCCGTAGGAGATCTTCGCCGGGTCGAAGACGACGCGGACCGCCTCGGTGTGTCCCGTACGGCCAGAGCAGACCTCTTCGTAGCTCGGGTTCGGCGTGTGGCCGCCCTGGTAGCCGACGAGAGTCGTCCAGACGCCGTCCGTGCGCCAGAAGATCCGCTCGGCGCCCCAGAAGCAGCCCATCGCGAAGTCCGCCACCTCAAGCCCCTCGGGGTACGGGCCCAGCAGGGGGTTGCCGAGGACCGTGTGGCGCTCGGGGACGGTGAACTCCCGTTCGGGGCGGCCCGGCAGGGCCTCGTCCGGGGTGGGGAGGTGGTTCTTGTGGCTGCCGAACAGCATGGCTGCGCTCCCGTCCTGCGTTCTGCGTGCGTTCCGCGTGCGTGCTGGATACGTACCGTGTGTGCTGGTCAGACTGGTCAGACCTCGGAGCCGGACTTGGGAGGTGTCCCGTCCGGGCCCGGCGGGCGCTCCTCGAAGTCGACCTTCTTCATGTGCCGGTTCATCGACTTCATCAGCATCCACACCGCGCCGGCGAGCGCGGCGAAGACGAGGAAGCCGAGGACACCGGGGGTCACCTTGTTCTCGTCCAGCTCCTTCGCGAGGGGAAGGAGCTGGGCCACGGCCGTCTGCGTCGGGCTCATCGGGGTCATCCCTTAATTGTCGCGGATGCCCGCGAACAGGTCGTCCTCGGGGAGGGAGGTGTCCACGAGGGACTTCGCCAGCTCGTACTCCTCCGTCGGCCAGATCTCCCGCTGGATCTCGATCGGGACGCGGAACCAGCCGCCGTCGGGGTCGATCTGCGTGGCGTGCGCGATCAGAGCCTTGTCGCGGATCTCGAAGAAGTCGCCGCAGGGCACGTACGTGGTGATGTCACGGTCGCGGCCCTTTCCCATCGTCTTCCAGCGCTCCAGCCACTCCCCGTACGGGGAATCCAGGCCGCGCTCCAGCAGCCCGTTGTGCAGCGCCTCGGTGCGCGGGCGGTTGAAGCCCTGGTTGTAGTAGATCTTCTGCGGCTGCCAGGGCGGACCGGCCTCCGCGTACTTCTCCGGGTCGCCGGCCGCATCGAAGGCCGCCATCGAGACGGTGTGGGTCATGATGTGGTCGGGGTGCGGGTAGCCGCCGTTCTCGTCGTACGTGGTGATGACGTGCGGCTTGAACTCGCGGATCAGGCGCACCAGTGCGAACGCGGCCACGTCGATGTCCTGGAGGGCGAAGCAGTCCTCCGGCAGCGGCGGCAGCGGGTCGCCCTCGGGCAGGCCGGAGTCGACGAAGCCGAGCCACGCCTGCTTCACGCCGAGGATCTCCCTGGCCTCGTCCATCTCCTTCTTGCGCACCTCGTGGATGTTCGCCTCGATGTACGCGTCGCCCTGGAGCTTGGGGTTGAGGATGGAGCCGCGCTCGCCCCCGGTGCAGGTCGCGACCAGCACGTCCACCCCCTCGGACACGTACTTGGCCATGGTGGCCGCGCCCTTGCTCGACTCGTCGTCGGGGTGTGCGTGTACGGCCATCAGTCGCAGCTGGTCAGTCAAGACTCGGTCCTCGTTCACTCGGCACGGACGGCGACTCCTATAGTGACCGAATCGAACCCCGATGTATTCCTCGGCCCCTCCACATGAGACGCGACAGACAGGACCCGGCCATGGCTGACGTGCGAGCTTCGGCTCCGCTGCCCGAGGGGCGGTACGGGCGGCCGACGGGTGGCGGTGACCGGGACGCGCGCACCGACCGCCGGCTGAAGATCACCGGCGGAGTGCTGGGCGTGCTGGCGCTGGCGGGCATCGGCTGGATCGGGGTCGGCTACGTCTCCGGGCAGCAGCTGAGCGGTGAGATGATCAAGTTCAAGGTCGTCTCGGACCGTGCGGTGGAGGTGCACCTGGAGGTCCGTAAGGACGCGGACGCGGAGGGTGTCTGCACGTTGCGCGCGCTCTCGGAGAGCAGCGCCGAGGTGGGACGCAAGGACGTCACGGTCGAGGGCGGCGGCATCGGCGGGAACCAGGTGGACACGGTGGTCACCGTCCGGACGACCGGCCGTGCGACGAGCGCGGAGCTGGTCGGATGCGCGGCGCGGGAGCGCTGAACCGAAGATCGCCCGAGGGTCACTGAGGCCGCACTGAGCGTCGAACCTTCTTCCCTTTTCCGCCGGAATTGTTAGGCTCGTAGTTTCCGCTCCACCCTGTAGGCGCAGCCTCATGGGCAGGGCGATGTTTTATTTGTTCCAGTTTCCCAGTACCGACGAGGAGCACCTGTGACCCAGACCAGCGACAACGTCACCTGGCTCACCCAGGAGGCGTACGACCAGCTCAAGGCCGAGCTGGAGTACCTGTCGGGTCCTGCACGCACCGAGATCTCCAAGAAGATCGAGGCAGCTCGCGAGGAGGGTGACCTCCGCGAGAACGGCGGGTACCACGCGGCCAAGGAGGAGCAGGGCAAGCAGGAGCTGCGCGTGCGCCAGCTCCAGCAGCTGCTGGAGGCCGCGAAGGTCGGCGAGGCGCCCGCGGACACCGGTGTGGTGGCCCCCGGCATGGTCGTGACGATCGCCTTCGACGGCGACGAGTCCGACACCGTGACCTTCCTTCTCGCGTCGCGCGAGTACGCCAGCTCGGACATCGAGACCTACTCCCCGCAGTCGCCGCTGGGCAGCGGCGTGAACGGCAAGAAGGTCGGCGCGGAAGCCGATTACGAGCTGCCGAACGGCAAGCTCGCCTCGGTCAAGATTCTTGAGGCCAAGCCCTACCAGGGCTGAGCGGGGCTCGCTCCTGACGCGCCCGAGGGGCCGCGACCGGTCACCGGT
>NZ_JBOHCV010000621.1:0-2280 GCF_050698815.1 Streptomyces sp. | reverse complement strand
GCCGACGACCGTGCCGTCCGGGCGGTCGGCGAGGACGGTGGACTCCGGTGCGGTGCGCCCTCCCGGCACGTGCGGCGGCGGTGCACCGGCCGAACGCGCGAGCGCGGACAGCCGGCCGGTGAGCGTTGTCGGCACTGTCCCCCTTGTGACGGGCCCTGCTCGCGGGCGACGGCGGATACCGTCGCCCGGTGCGTGATCGTACGCGGGCCGGGAAAGCCGGGAAAAGCTGAGGTCCGGGCAGCTCCCCAGCTACCCGGACCTCAATGCCGTCCGCCGCACCCCCGTCCCCACGGGGCTGATGGGCCGGGTTATCCCCGGCTCGGGCCGCTCTCCCGAGCCTGGAGCACCGCTCAGTGCCCCAGCATTCCGGCCACGGACGACGCCTGTGTGACCACCGCTTCCACCGCGCCGAAGGCGAAGCCGAGCAGGATGGCCAGCGGCAGCACCATGGCAGCCGCAACCAGCGGGTGACGGCTGCCGCCCGGCCGGGTGCCGAAGTCGGCGATCGACGCCCACCTGACCCGCATCCGGGTCGCCGTGCGCCCTGCTGTGTGCGCCATGATCCCGCTCCCGTCGTGTTTCCCTGGGGCGGCGGGCGTCTGACCTCGGGGGACGAGTGCTGCGCCCGCCGCTTGACTCAAGATTAGGTGCGCGTCACCGGCCGGTCGTCATGCCCGCGTATCGACTGCGTGGCCTCCCCCAGGATGAGGCCGGTGCGCCTCGGATACTCCCCAGGGTGGAGGCGCGGGCCGCCGTCCCCGGGTCTTCCCGGAGGGGGACGGCTGCCGCCGGCCCGTAAGCGGAGTGTGCAGGATCGGTGACGGAACGGCAGCCCGGCCGGCGGTGGGCGGGTACGGAGAGCGGGTCAACACCCCGCCGACCAGGCGTACCGGCGAAGTGAGTTCCCTCACCTGCACCGCCTCGCCCGGGCCGGACACCGGCCCCGTTCGTCACTGCCAGCGCCGAGCGGATGACCCGCCGGGCAGAGTCCGTGTGGCGGGATGCACCCCTCCACCCCGAACCTCATGATCAGTCAAACCGCATGCCCTGTAGCGACGTTGGGGGCCCACGAAGGAGTGACACCCCTACGTGGCACACCAGTTGACGGCACGACAGGTTCCGTTCCCCGGCGCTGACAATCCGTCCGGCGGCACGTGCGCGGCCTATCGTCGCCGGGCGGCGGCAGTCCGTAAGCTGGGCCTCGTCAGACGGACGTACCGGGGTAACGGATCAAGGGGCCGCCCAGTGGCAGCGGGCGGGCCTCCCACCGGAGGCAGGGGAGCGACAACATGGCGATGATGCGGCTCCGACGTGAGGACCCGCGAGTCGTCGGCTCGTTCCGGCTCCACCGGCGGCTCGGAGCGGGCGGGATGGGCGTGGTCTATCTCGGCTCCGACCGGCGCGGGCAGCGCGTGGCGCTGAAAGTGATCCGCCCCGACCTGGCGGAGGACCAGGAGTTCCGCTCGCGCTTCGCTCGCGAGGTGTCGGCCGCGCGCCGCATCCGCGGCGGCTGCACGGCCCGGCTGGTCGCGGCCGATCTGGAGGCGGACCGCCCGTGGTTCGCGACGCAGTACGTGCCGGGCCCCGCCCTCCACGACAAGGTGACCGAGAGCGGGCCGCTGCCCGCCGCTCAGGTCGCCGCCATCGGAGCGGCCCTCGCCGAGGGACTGGTAGCGGTGCACGAAGCCGGTGTCGTGCACCGCGATCTGAAGCCGTCCAACATCCTGCTGTCGCCCAAGGGGCCGCGGATCATCGACTTCGGCATCGCCTGGGCGACGGGCGCGAGCACCCTCACCCATGTGGGAACGGCTGTGGGATCGCCCGGCTTTCTCGCACCCGAGCAGGTGCGGGGCGCGCTGGTGACCCCGGCGACGGACGTGTTCGCGCTGGGCGCGACGCTGGCGTACGCGGCGACCGCCGACTCACCCTTCGGACAGGGCAGTTCGGAGGTGATGCTCTACCGGGTGGTGCATGAGGAACCGCAGTTGGACGAGGTGCACCCCTCCCTCGCGCCGCTCATCCGCGCGTGCCTGGTGAAGGCCCCGGAGGAACGCCCGAGCCCGCTCCAGCTGTCGTTGCGGCTGAAGGAGATCGCGGCTCGCGAAGCGCGTGGTCTGCCGGAGCACGCCGGTGGCCTGACCGGCCCGGCCGCCACCGGTGGCGGTGCCGAGGCGGACGGCGACGGGCCCCCTGGACCAGGAGGTCCGGGTGGTCCCTCCAGGAGTGCGGCCCGGGCGACGGCGTCGTCGGGCGGGCACGGAGCCGAGGGGCCGGGTGCCC
>NZ_JBOHCV010000620.1:0-4101 GCF_050698815.1 Streptomyces sp. | reverse complement strand
GCCCGCACAGGCCCCAGCGCAGGCCGGACGGCGGCGGGTGGCCGAGCCCTCCCTGCGTCCCTGACGCGGTCAGTCGGCGGCGACGACCACGGTCTTGGCCGCCTTGTCGTGCAGACACTGCTGGAAGGGCTTGTCCCAGGTGCAGAACAGCACGTTCGCCAGCCAGAAGAGGAAGCCCACGCACGGCACCAGCGGCGGCAGTTGGTAGACCACCGCGCGGATCCAGCCCGGTGACCCCGCCGGCACCTCGCCGTTGGACAGCACGGCGACGCGGATCTTCATCAGCCGCTTGCCCACCGTCTGCCCGGAACGCGTCAGCATGAGGCCCTCGTAGATCAGGTAGACCAGCGTGTAGACGCCCTGCTCGAGGTAGGAGCGCCCGGTGTCGGCGGTGTCCCAGGCCCAATTGCCTTGTGAGAGCCCCAGGATGAGGCCGATGGGGATGCCGATGAGCAGCGCGTCGATGATCCGCGCCACCAGCCGCTTCCCACGGGACGCGAGCGGGGGCATGTCCGCGAGCGGGTCGGCGGCACCGCTCATGTCCCCGTACGGACCGCCGCCGTAGGGGCCGCCGCCGTAGGGGTCCGCGCCACCGCTGCCGGAGGCGCCGGGGGCCCCGGAGCCGCCGTAGGCGTCATAGGACGGCGGCGGCGACGGGGGCTGCTCCGGCGTCTGAGGCTCTTCTGCCGGCTGCTCCGGCTGGTCCCGTTTATGGAAAGGGTCGTGGTCGGGCTGATCCGAGCTCATGCGCCGAGTGGAACGCGGCACCGGCGCCCCCGCATCCGGCGTGCGTCATCAGGGTGACGCACGCCCGGTCCGGGAGTCGCTTCGCGGTGGCTACAAGCGCAGCTCTCCTGAATCCTTGGAGACGAAGGTGCGGGCCACCTTGTCGTGCCAGCACTGGCGCCAGGGCCGGTCGAAGACGCACCACAGGACGTTCACGACGCCGATCACGAGCACCGAGAGCACCCCGTGGACCAGCCAGCGGACCAGGGCGCCGCCGAAGCCCGGCGTCTCCTCCTGCTCCATGGTCAGCACCTTGATCCCGAACATCTTCTTGCCCAGGGTGCGGCCGAAGCGCTGGGTCGGCAGCACCTCGTAGAGCAGGCCGAAGAGGACGAGGGCACCGAGGACGAGAGCGAGATAGCCGCCGGTCGTGGCGTCGATCAGCCAGACCTGCTCGGTCTTGCCCGCCTGCAGGACGGCGTCCGTCTTCTGCTGGACGTGATCGACCGCCTTGCCGGCGAAGGGGTACGCGACGCCTACGGCCACGGCCGAGGTCAGGATGCCGTCGACGATCCGGGCGCCGAGCCGCTTGCCCAGTGCGGCCGGGCGGGCCTGCTGCTGGGAGGCGGCCTGCAGGAAGGGGTCCGAGCTCGGCGGCCGCCAAGGGGCCACGGGGTCGGGTCCGCCGCCCTGCTGTCCCTGTGGGCCGCCCATCCCGGGTGCGCCCGCGAGGTCTTGGACCTGCTGTGCCCAGGACGGCTGCCCGACCTGCCCGGCCTCGGGCGCGGGTGCCTGCGCCGCGTAGGCGCCGGGCTGCTGGTACGCGGGCGGCGACTGGCCCGGCGCCTGCTGCTGGGCCTGCTGCGACGGCTGCTGCAGCGGCGGCTGCTGCTGCTGCTGCTGCGCGGGCGGGCTCTGCGCGGCGGGCTGCTGGTACGCGGTCGGCGACTGGCTCGGCGCCTGCTGCTGGGCCTGCTGCTGGGGGAACTGCGCGGGCTGCTGCTGCCCGGGAACGACGGGCGGCGTCGGCGCGGGTGCGGGTGCAGGTGCCGCCTGCCCGCCGGCGGCGGGCCTGGGCAGGTCCGGGCGCCGCAGTCCCACCGTGTGATCGGGGGCCTGCGCGCCCCCGCCCTGGCGGAGCTCCCGCGCCGTGCTCCGGAGCCCGCCGGGGGGCACGGCGCGCATCTGGACGGTGCCCGTGTGGGGCGGCGGCTCCGCGGAGGCCCCCGGTGTCCCCCTGGAGCTGTCGGTCCGCTCCTCGTCGCCCGTACGCCCGCCCCAGCCACCACGGGGGTCTGCCGAAGGGGCGTCGGCGCCCCCGCCGCCGCCCGTTCCGCCGCCGCTCTCACCCTGGCCCCACGAGACGCGCTCCTCGCGCTCCCCGGCGAAGCCGCCCTGCCGGGAGACGTCGGCCTGCCATGCCGAGGCGGACTCGGGGCGCTGTCCGTGGAGGCGGCTCGGGTCGTCCCAGTCGAGGGAGCCGGTCGTCGCGACCTCGCCTCGCGGACGCAGCTCGGGAAGCGAGTCGCCACCGCGGGCGCCCGGAATCCGGGCGTCTCCTCCGGCACCCGCGGCCGCGTCCGCGTCCTCGTCGAGGAAGACCGGGCCGGTCTCCTCCACCGGCGCGGGCTCCGCCCGGGACGGCGGCGGGCCCGCCGAGATCGCCGAGGAGGCCGCGGCGGCCGACGGCGGCGAGGGCATCGCCTCGCCCGCCCGCGGCTCGGGGCGGCTGGTGCCCGGCACCCACGCGGAACCGTTCCAGTAGCGGATGTACCCGGGAATGGAGGGATCCGGATAGAAACCAGGGGCGGGGCTGCCGCTGGCTGATCCTGAGAGTGGCGAGCTCATAGCGTGTCCCGGTCCCGTATCTGTTCGACCGCCGATGACGGCATGTGGCGTACATCACTTCACAGTCCTGCGAAGTTCAACCGTGAAGCGTAGTGTCCACATCTACCAGACAGGGAAGACAACTTGCCCACCCCAGTTGTACCCGTACGCCCTTCAAGGAAAAGATTTCCGCGAGGACGCACAAAGAATCACCGCATGAGCCCTCTTCCGGTGCCCCGCCACCGGGCACTGCGCGAATGATCACGGGATCACGAAAGGGCACCGCGCATGGACATCGTCGTCGAACGTGACCTGGACGTCAGACTGATGCTCTCGCCGGAGCACAGCCTGCCCGTGCCTGCTCGCCTCACCTACCGGGCGAAGGATCCGTACGCCGCCCACATCGCCTTCCACATCGGCTCCGGCGCCCCCGTCGCCTGGACCTTCGCCCGCGAGCTGCTGATCGAAGGCGTCTCGCGGCCCTGCGGCGAGGGGGACGTGCGGGTGTGGCCGGTGAAGGTGCAGGGCCGCGACGTCATCTGCCTGGCGCTCTCCTCCCCGGACGGCGACGCACTGCTGGAGACGTCCGCGGCGGGCGTCTGCGCCTGGCTGGAGCGCACCCTGCGGGCGGTGCCGCAGGGGCGGGAATGCGAAGTACTGAGCCTGGACACGGCGTTGGCGGAGCTGCTGACCGGAGGTCCGGGCCACGACGTCCGCCTGCGCGACCCCGAGCCGTCCGACGAGTCCGGCGAGTCCAGCGACCCCGCCGGCTCAACGCCCTGACCCGGCTTTCACCCGAACCGATGAAACGTCACAGCACGGACGGCACTGACGCCAGGGTCGGCGCCCAGCAGCCGCGCGACGACTGACCCGGTGGCCGGCGGGCTCAGAAGAGTTTGCCCGGGTTCAGCAGGCCCAGGGGGTCGAAGAGGTTCTTGACGCCGCGCTGCATCTCCAGCCCCACCGCTCCCAGTTCGCGGGCCAGCCAGTCCTTCTTCAGCACGCCGACGCCGTGTTCGCCGGTGATGGTGCCGCCCAGTTCGAGGCCGAGCGCCATGATCGCGTCGAAGGACTCCCGCGCCCGGCGGGTCTCGTCCTCGTCGTCGGCGTCGAAGCAGACGGTGGGGTGGGTGTTGCCGTCGCCGGCGTGGACGCAGACGCTGACCGTCAGGCCGTACTTCTCGCCGATGGCCTCGGTGCCCTCCATCATGTCGGCCAGCCGGGAGCGCGGTACGCACACGTCGTCGATCATCGACGTCGGGGCGACCGCCTCCAGCGCGTAGTGCACGCTGCGCCGCGCCTGCAGCAGCAGTTCCGACTCGGCCTGGTTCTCGGCGGGCACGACCTGGCTCGCCCCCGCCGCCTCGCACAGCGCCCCGGCGGCCGCGAGATCGGCCGCCGGGTCGGCGGTGTCGAACCCGGCGAGCAGCAGCGCGCCCGTGGTCTCGGGGAGGCCCATCCGGGTCAGCGCGTTGACGGCGCGCAGCGTCGTGCGGTCCATGAGTTCCAGCAGCGACGGGGCCGGGAGCCGGTGGCCGCCGTCCATGA
>NZ_JBOHCV010000619.1:0-23147 GCF_050698815.1 Streptomyces sp. | reverse complement strand
TGTCAGCGGCGTTCGGGTTGACCGCCATCGCCGTGGCGCTGTTGATGATCGGCGGCGAGTTCGACCTCTCCGCCGGCGTGATGACCGGGACCACCGGCATGTTCGCCGCCCTGTTCTCCGTGCACAGCGGGCTCAACGTGTGGCTGGGGATGCTCCTGGCCCTCGTGATCGCGTTGTTCATCGGCTTCCTCAACGGCTTCATGGTCGTCAAGTCGGGGCTGCCGAGCTTCATCATCACCCTCGGCACGTTTCTGATGCTCATCGGCCTGAACCTCGGCTTCACCAAGCTGATCAGCGGCACCGTCTCCACCAAGACGATCTCCGACATGGAGGGCTTCGCCTCGGCCAAGGCGGTCTTCGCGTCGGAACTGACCATCGGGTCGGCCGACATCCAGATCACCGTCGTGTGGTGGCTGGCTCTGGTGGCCCTGGCCACGTGGCTGCTGCTGCGTACCAAGGCCGGGAACTGGATCTTCGCGGTCGGCGGCGGGCAGCACACCGCGCGCGCCGTCGGTGTCCCCGTCGTCCGCACCAAGATCTGCCTGTATCTGGGGGTGGCCGTCGGCGCCTGGATATCCGGCCAGCATCTGCTCTTCAACTACGACGTCGTCCAGTCCGGCGAGGGCGTCGGCAACGAGCTGATCTACATCGCCGCAGCCGTCATCGGCGGCTGTCTGCTCACCGGCGGCTACGGTTCGGCGGTCGGCGCGGCCGTGGGCGCGCTCATCTTCGGCATGGCGAGCAAGGGCATCATCTACGCGCAGTGGGAGCCCGACTGGTTCAAGGCCTTTCTGGGCGCGATGCTCCTGATCGCCGCACTGCTCAACGCGTGGATCCGCAAGCGTGCGGAGGCCAACCGATGACCACGGAGACCGACATGTCGCAGCAGGCCGCGCCCCCGCTGGTGGAGCTGGCGGACGTCAGCAAGTTCTACGGCAACATCCGTGCCCTCGAGGATGTCTCGCTCCAGGTGCGTGCCGGCGAGATCACCTGCGTGCTCGGCGACAACGGCGCCGGCAAGTCCACCCTGATCAAGATCATCTCGGGCCTGCACCAGCACGACGCGGGCAGCTTCCGCATCGCGGGCGAGGAGGCCCGGCTGGCCTCGCCCCGCGAGGCCCTGGACCGCGGCATCGCCACCGTCTACCAGGACCTCGCGGTCGTACCGCTGATGCCGGTCTGGCGGAACTTCTTCCTCGGCTCCGAGCCGGTCACGGGCCGGGGCCCCTTCGCCCGGCTGGATGTGCGGCACATGCGCCGTACGACACACAGCGAGCTGCTGCGGATGGGCATCGACCTGCGCGACGTCGACCAGCCCATCGGCACCCTCTCCGGCGGTGAGCGGCAGTGCGTGGCCATCGCCCGCGCCGTCTACTTCGGCGCGAAGGTGCTGGTGCTGGACGAGCCGACGGCCGCGCTGGGCGTCAAGCAGTCCGGTGTCGTACTGAAGTACGTGGCCGCGGCGCGGGACGCCGGGCTCGGAGTGGTGCTCATCACGCACAACCCGCATCACGCGTATCTGGTGGGAGACCGTTTCGTGCTGCTGAAGCGGGGCGCGATGGCCGGCAGCCACCGCAAGGACGAGCTGGCGCTGGAGGAGCTGACCCGGCAGATGTCCGGCGGCAGCGAGCTGGAGCAGCTCAGCCACGAGCTGGAGCGGGCACCGGTGCCCGAGCACCTGCGGTAGAACCACCTGCGGTAGACGCGGTGCCCCTCCTGGCACCGGTACACGGCGGCCCTGCGCGGCCCCGTCGCGCGGTAAGGCAGAATCGGACACGCGGGCTCGACCCCGACTGACCACCGTGACCGAGACGTAGCAGCAGCCGCGCAGAACGGAAGGCCGCGCAGTGAGCATGTACCGAGAACGCGCGGAGCGGGACCGTGTCTACCGGCGCACCGGCCCGAGCGCCAGCGTTCTCCGGACGGTCAGCACCCGGGAGCGGCGCTCGCACCTCTCCGCGCCCCGGGTGCCGACGGTCGGCATCGACATAGGCGGCACCAAGGTGATGGCGGGCGTCGTCGACGCCGACGGGGAGATCCTGGAGAAGGTACGCGCCGAGACCCCGGAGAAGTCCAAGAGCCCCAAGGTTGTCGAGGACACCATCGCCGAGCTGGTGCTGGACCTGTCCGACCGGCACGACGTGCACGCCGTCGGGATCGGTGCCGCGGGCTGGGTGGACGCCGACCGCTCCCGCGTGCTGTTCGCCCCGCATCTGGCCTGGCGGGACGAGCCGCTCAAGGACGCCCTTACCGCCCGGCTCGCCGTGCCCGTCATGGTCGACAACGACGCCAACACCGCCGCCTGGGGCGAATGGCGCTTCGGCGCGGGCCGCGGCGAGGACCACCTCATCATGATCACGCTCGGTACGGGCATCGGCGGCGCCATCCTCGAGGACGGCCGGGTCAAGCGCGGCAAGTACGGGGTGGCGGGCGAGTTCGGTCATATGCAGGTCGTGCCCGCCGGTCACCGCTGCCCGTGCGGCAACCGGGGCTGCTGGGAGCAGTACAGCTCGGGCAACGCCCTGGTGCGCGAAGCCCGCGAACTGGCCGCCGCGGAGTCGCCCGTCGCGTACGGGATCATCGAGCGGGTCGGCGGGCACGTCGGCGAGATCACCGGGCCGCTCATCACCGAGCTGGCCCGCGACGGCGACGCCATGTGCACCGAACTGCTCCAGGACATCGGGCACTGGCTGGGTGTGGGCATCGCCAACCTGGCCGCCGCCTTCGACCCGGGCTGCTTCGTCATCGGCGGCGGCGTCTCCTCCGCCGACGAGCTGCTCATCGACCCCGCACGGGAGGCCTTCCGGCGTCACCTGACGGGGCGCGGCTACCGGCCGGAGGCCAGGATCGCCAAGGCCCAGCTCGGCCCCGAGGCGGGCATGGTGGGGGCCGCCGATCTGGCCCGGCTCGTGGCCCGGCGCTTCCGCCGCGCCAACCGGCGCCGGCTGGAGAGATACGAGCGCTACGAGCGGGCGGCCGACAACCTGCGCCGGGCGGTGGGCCAGTGACCGCCTCCACCACCGGGCAGGGGCGCCCACCGCACCGCCCGCGGCACCGCGTCCTCACCCTGGTCATCGTCGTGCTGCTGATCGCGATCCCCAGCGGTTATCTGGTCAAGTCGGCCATCGACAGCCGGGAGAGCGGCGAGGACAAGGAGCGCAAGGCCTCCTCCGCCGGCCTGGCCTACGGCTGGCCCAGCAAGGTGCAGCGCCGGGTCTACGGCGTACCGGTGCCGCCCGCTTCCAGCCGCGTCGCCTTCTACGAGACCAACTCCTGGCGGACCAGCCGGCTCTACGTGCAGTTCCGCACCTCGCCCAAGCGGCTGGGGGAGTTCCTGGAAGAGGCGGGAACGGCCCGTTCCGCGCTGCGTGCCGGGCAGGTCACCATCAACGAGAAGCGGGCCGGGAAGGTCGGCTGGGATCTGGACAAGGAAGGTCACAGCTATGCGGGCACCACACACCGGCAGCCCAAGGGCAAGCCGGATCTGGCGATCACCGTGGACACCACGTACAAGAGCAGACCACGTGTCTATGTCGTGTCGACCGCGAAGTTCTGATGTGCAGAGTGTCACCCGGGGAACGTGTTTTCCGGTCCCCTCGGTAGCGTGAACACGTGAGCGAAAAGCAGAGTGCCCAGATGTTGCAACACCGCCTTGACGGCCCCGACGACGCGCCCGTACTCGTGCTGGGACCGTCCCTCGGCACGACCTGGCACATGTGGGACCGGCAGATACCCGAACTCACCCGGCACTGGCGCGTCCTGCGCTTCGACCTGCCGGGCCACGGCGGCGCACCGGCCTACCCCGCCGACTCCGCCACCTCCCTCGCCGAACGCCTCCTGGCCACCCTGGACTCCCTCGGCATCGGCCGCTTCGGATACGCCGGGTGTTCCATCGGCGGCGCCGTCGGCGTCCAGCTGGGGCTGCTGGCACGGGAGCGGGTCTCCTCACTCGCGCTGATCTCCGCCTCGCCCCGCTTCGGCACGGCCGACGCCTGGCGCCAGCGCGGCGTCGTCGTCCGTACGAACGGGCTCGACCCCATCGCCCGCGCCACCCCCGACAGGTGGTTCACGAAGGGCTTCGCCGAGGCCCAGCCGGCGATCGTGGAGTGGGCCGTGCAGATGGTCCGTACGACCGACCCCGGCTGCTACATCGGCGCCTGCGAGGTGCTCGCCGCCTTCGACGTCCGTACGGACCTGGGACGCATCGGTGTACCGACCCTCGTGGTCACCGGCGCCGAGGACGAGGTGACGCCGCCCTCCGACGCCCGTGCCCTGGTCGCCGGCATACCGGACGCCCGGCTCGCGATCGTGCCCGGCGCCTCCCACCTGACGCCCGTCGAACAGCCCGGCGCCGTCACCGAACTGCTGATCAGGCACTTCACCACCAGCTGGCAGGAGTCCCCCGCGGGTCCGCCGCCGCCCGTCCCCCTCGTCGCGCCCGTCCCGCCGCGGCCCACGGGGGCCATCGCCGAACTGGAGTCGGCGGAGGCGACGGGCATCCGCAGCGACCCCTACGACGGCGGCATGAAGGTGCGCCGGGAGGTGCTGGGCGACGCCCACGTCGACCGCGCGCAGGAGACGGCCGACGACTTCACGCAGGACTTCCAGGACTTCGTCACCCGTTACGCGTGGGGCGAGGTGTGGACCCGCCCCGGCATCGACCGGCGCACCCGCTCCGTGATCACCCTCACCGCACTCGTCTCCGGCAACCACCTCGACGAGCTGGCCTTCCACCTGCGCGCCGCGCTGCGCAACGGGCTGACGCCGGACGAGATCAAGGAAGTGCTGCTGCAGACCGCCGTGTACTGCGGTGTGCCCGCGGCGAACTCCGCGTTCGCGGTGGCCCAGGACGTGATCCGCGAGGAGACCACCCCGGACGAGTAGCCCAGGGGCACAATGGGCCCATGAAGCTGATCAAGAAGGGCCACTCCTGCGTACGGATCGAGCGGGACGGGCGCACGCTCGTCATCGATCCCGGATTCTTCAGCGAGGGGGACGCCGCCGTCGGCGCCGACGCGGTGCTGGTCACGCACGAGCACCCGGACCACTTCGACGAGGGCCGGCTGCGCGCCGCGATGGAGGCGAACCCGGCGGCGCGGATCCATACCCTGCGCAGCGTCGCCGACCAGCTCTCCGCGGCCTTCCCCGGCCGGGTGCACACCGTGGGCGAGGGAGACACCTTCGAGGCCGCGGGCTTCGAGGTCGAGGTACACGGCCAACTGCACGCCGTCATCCACCCGGACATCCCGCGGATCACCAACGTCGGCTACGTCGTCGACGGCGCCGTCTTCCACCCCGGCGACGCCCTCACCGTCCCCGGCCGCCCCGTCGACACCCTGCTGCTGCCGGTGCAGGCGCCCTGGAGCAAGGTCTCGGAAGTCATCGACTACGTACGCGCGGTGGCGCCGCGGCAGACCCTCGACGTGCACGACGGGCTGCTGAGCGACCAGGCCCGGCCGATCTACGACCGGCTGCTGGGCGACCTGGCGGAGGCCGGCCGCAGCAGGCTCACCCCCGGGGAGAGTGTCAGTCTCGCGCGATAGGTTCACAGGTATGCGTATCGCCACCTGGAACGTGAATTCCATCAGCGCACGGCTCCCGCGGCTGCTGACCTGGCTGGAGTCCTCCGGCACCGACGTGGTCTGCCTGCAGGAGCTGAAGTGCTCCGCGGAGGCCTTCCCCGCCGATGAAGTCCGCGCCCTGGGCTACGAGTCGGTGGTCAACGGCGACGGCAGGTGGAACGGTGTCGCGGTGCTCTCCCGCGCCGGCCTCACCGACACCGTCACCGGGCTGCCGGACGGGCCGGCCTACGAGGGCGGCGAGGAGTCCCGCGCCGTCGCCGCGACCTGCGGCGGCGTGCGCGTCTGGTCGGTCTACGTGCCCAACGGCCGCGAGGTCGGACACCCGCACTACGCCTACAAGCTGGAGTGGCTCGAGGGGCTCCGCCGTACCGCCGAGCGGGAGGCCCCCGGCGCGCTCCCGTTCGCGATACTGGGGGACTACAACATCGCGCCGACCGACGACGACGTCTACGACCGGGCCGCCTTCGAGGGCTCCACGCACGTCACCGAGCCCGAGCGTGCCGCCCTGAGCGCGCTGCGCGGGGCGGGCTTGTCGGACGTGGTGCCCCGCCCGCTGAAGTACGACCACCCCTACACCTACTGGGACTACCGGCAGCTGTGCTTCCCCAAGAACCGGGGCATGCGTATCGACCTGGTCTACGGCAACGCTCCCTTCGCGGCCGCCGTCAAGGACGCCTACGTCGACCGCGAGGAGCGCAAGGGCAAGGGCGCCTCCGACCACGCGCCGGTCGTCGTCGACCTCGACGTGTGAGTGCCACCGAGCCGGTGAGCGGCTGAGCGGTACCGGTCAGGGCACCAGCTTCCGCAGCTCGATCGAGTCCGCCATCGCCTGATACCCCGCGTCGCCGGGGTGCAGGTGGTCGCCGCTGTCGTAGGCGGCCCGCATCCGCTCAGGCTGTGCGGGGTCGCGGACGACCGCGTCGAAGTCGAGCACGGCGTCGAAGGCACCGCCGCTGTCGCGGATGAAGGCGTTGATCGCGCCGCGCTTCGCGTCGACCTCGGCGGTGCAGTCCTTGTAGCCCCCGCAGGGGGTCAGGGTGACGCCCACGACGCGCAGTCCGCGCTCGCGCGCCCGTTCGGCGATGCGGCGGAGACCCGCGATGACCTCTTCCGCCGAGGCGCCCCAGCGGATGTCGTTGATGCCTTCGAAGAAGAGCACGGTGCGCGCCTCGGTCTGGGCGAGCACGTCGCGCTCCAGCCGGTGTTCGGCGCTGACCCCGCCGGTGTCCGTGCTGACCCCGTCGCCGGGGTAGCGGTCGGAGACGACGCGGTTCGCCGAGATGCCGTGGTTGAGCACCCCGTAGCGCGGCACGTCCTGCTGGGCCCGCAGCCGCCGGGCGAGCGCGTCGGGGAAGCGCCGGTTCGCGTTCTGGGTGGAGCGCACCCCGTCCGTGATCGAGTCGCCGAAGGCGACCACCGATCCCGTACCGCCCTCCACATCGACGCCCGTCAGGAACGGCCACACCTCCAGCGATCCGGTGAAGGACGCGCCGTCCGTCTCGCGCGTACGGTCGCCGCTGCCGCCCGGGCTGAGGAAACTGCGCTGACTGGCCGCGCTGTGCACCGGGGCCGCGGGCACCGGCCCGGGCAGATGGATGCTCACCAGCAGGTTGCTGCCGGGCGGCACCTGGAAGCCGACCGGATCGCTCACCGCGTGGGCCCCGGCGGGCAGCACCTTTCCGCTCCGGCCCTCGAACCGGAGCGGCACCGGCGCTTCCCGCCCGGCCGGCCCCTCGGCCTGTACGGCCACCGAGGCGTGGCCGATCTCGACGGGAGCGGAGGCGAAGGTGTTGGCCAGCCGGACCCGCGTGCGCGGTCCGCCCGCGGAGGTGTGCACGACGAGCCGCAGTGTCTGGTCGTGCCAGGGTCCGGCCGGTGCGGTCTTCGTGTAACCGGCGGTGCTCGCCGACCAGCTGCCGGTCCAGCCCGGCTGTGCCGTGCGTACCGACGCCGCGAAGACGTGCAGGTCCGTCTCCGGGCCCGGGTCGCGGGGGAGGGTGACCGAGCTGATCCGGTGCCCGCGCGTCACCGGCACGGTGACGGCGTAGAGCCTGGCCTGCTGCGCGAGCTGCCCGCCGGAGGCGGTGTTCAGGTGCGGCAGTGCCACGGCCTTGGTGGCGAGCGGGCCGCCGCGCCAGTCCGGGGCGCGCAGGGTGTAGGTGCTGGTGGTGCCGTCCCGGTAGCGCACCGTACCGGTGCCGCCGGCCTCCCCGCCGGGGCCGCCCCGCGAGGTGGCCGCCACGAGGAAGGAGACGGCGTTGCCCGCGCCTCGCAGCCGCACGCGCTGGCCGTCGGCACGCACGTTGTCGGGCCGTCCGGGCCGGGTGTCGGGCCAGCGCAGGGTGGCCGAGTCGAGGCCGAGGCGTTCCCCGGGGCGCCAGCCGGCGGCGCGCAGGTCCTGCGACGAGAGGGAGTTGCCCGCCCCGTCGAAGTCGGCCGCACCGGGCCGCGCGTCGTCGCTCACGGCCCTGTTGTCGAAGAGCCGCTCCAGCGGGAGCGGCTCGGCTGCGGGCGTACGGTCCTCGGTGACCGCGACGGCGGGGGTGCCCGCCCCGGTCAGCACTACGGCGATGGAAACGACGGGAACACTCCACACACGTCTGTGCACGCCCGTTGCCCTCTCCCTCTCGGTCCGGCTCCAACTCCCCTGCGGCTCGCCCCGATTCGACCGAGGCTTGGTGAAGGTAGGGAAGCGGCAATGCGGCGTCAAGGTGTCCAACGGGACAGTGATCAGGTTTCCGCGCCCGGCGCGGACGCACAGCGTGCCTGTGGTGCTGGGCCAGGCAGGGATGACACCCTGATCCGCATGAACATCCCCTTCCTGGACAACTGGCGTAAGCGACACGGCGGCGCCGGCAGCGTCTCGCTGTCCGACGCGGTGTCCAGTGACCCCGAGAGTGCCGCGCAGCTGCTCTCCGAATGCCAGCTCCTGCGCGATCAGGCGGGGGAAGTGGGGGTCGAACTCGATGACACGGCGGAGTCGTTGGCCGCGCTGGACCAGTTGCTGCCGCGCTGGCGGGAGGACCCGGAGGTGTCCCCCTGGCTGGGTAGCGACGCGGGCCTGTACCTGGGCACGGTCATCGTCCGCACGGTGCCGGGGTCGAGCTGGCGGCTGCGGCAGGACGGGCAGCCGGTGGTCGGACTGATCTCGGGCCGGGAGCTGGACGTCCTGGCGGAGGGGGCGTCCTGGGCGGAGACGGGAACGCCGGAGCTGTCCCAGCTCTACGCCGAGTTCTCCGAAGGGTGACCAGCGCCCCTCCCGGCAGGCTTCGCGCTGTCGCGCACCCACCCGCAAACTGAACGGTCTTGGAGCTGGTGAGGCCGGCTTCCTGATGTCACAAGAGTGCCGCTGAATCGCCACAGACCGGTAATAACGGGCACCGCAGATCGTCCTTATTTGTCCTCTTCCGTGACGGCCCGCGCAGTCCCGCGGGGCGCCCGTGGAAGGGGATTGCCGTGATCTGTCCGTCGATGCACCCCGTTTGTCACTGTTCCGTCACTCTCCACAACCGTTTGCCCGATTGGGGTGTCTTCGGTGTGCGGGGTTAGCGCACGGCTTTCGAGCACGTTCGTGGACAGGGGGAGTCGCATGGTGTTCATGCAGCGGGAGCGCGGCGGGCCCGGGTACCACCCCGGGACGCGTACTCCCCGCCTTTCTCTCGTCGTCCCCGCCTACAAGGTGCAGGGATACGTCGGTGAGTGTCTCGATTCGGTCCTCGGCCAGGACTTCACAGACTTCGAAGTCATATGCGTCGACGACTGCTCTCCCGACGGCTCGGGCGGGGTCCTCGACCGCTACGCGGCACGGGACCCCCGGGTCCGGGTCGTTCACCTGGAGGAGAACGCCGGTCTCGGCGGCGCCCGTAACGCGGGCGTGGCTCGTGCCGTCGGGGACTATCTGCTGTTTCTCGACAGCGACGACACCCTGACTCCCGGTGCGCTGGCCGCCGTCGCCCGACGTCTCGACGCCACAGGCGACCCGGACGTGCTGATCTACGACTACGCGCGCACCTACTGGGACGGGCGCGTGCAGCGCAACCTCCTGCACGGGATGCTGGAGGAGACCGCCCCCTCCGCCTTTGCCCTGGACGAGCGGCCCCGGCTGCTTGATCTCCTGCAGGTCGTCTGGAACAAGGCCTACCGGCGTGAGTACATCCAGCGGCACGGTTTCGCGTTCCCGGCCGGCTACTACGAGGACGCCCCGTGGACCTTCTGCTCTCTGATCACGGCAGAGCGCATCGCCGTGCTGGACCGCGTCTGCGTCTACTACCGGCAGCGCCGTGAGGGCGGCAACATCCTGCGTACGGTGAGCCGTAGGCACTTCGATGTGTTCTCCCAGTACGAACGGATCTTCACCTACCTCGACGATCATCCGGCGGTGGAGAAGTGGCGCCCGGCCATGTTCCGCAAGATGGTCGACCAGTATCTGACGATCATCGACAACCCGGGGCGGCTCCCGAAGAACTCCCGCCGGGAGTTCTTCGCCCACGCGTCCCACGACTACCGGCTGCGGCGGCCGGCCGGCTTCGTCCGGCCGGCGGCCGGCCGAGGCTACAAGTACGCACTGCTGGGGCTGGGTTCCTACGTGGCCCTGGCCGGCGCCAAGACCGTCGGGAAGGTCCGGCGTTCCGTTCGCCGGTACGGCAGGCGCCAGGTGCTGCGCGCCAAGCGCTCCGCCATGAGCATCTACTACGCGGCGCACCTCCGCCTGCCGGTGGATGAGAACCTCGCGGTCTTCTCCGCCTACTGGAGCCGCTCCTACGCGTGCAATCCCGCCGCGATAGACGCCGAGCTCACCCGACGGGCCCCGCACGTCAGGCGCGTCTGGGCGGTGCGTGCCGACGAAGCGCGGCGCATGCCGGACGGGGTCGACGTCGTTCTGCTCGGCTCTCACGCGTACTGGGCCGCGGTCGCTCGCGCCAAGTACCTGGTCAACAACGTGAACTTCCCCGATGCGGTGGTCAAGCGCAAGGGTTCCGTACACCTGCAGACGCATCACGGCACGCCGCTGAAGACCATGGGCCTCGACCAGCGGAACTTCCCGGCCTCCCACCGGGGCACCGACTTCGCCGCTCTGCTCGCCCGTTGCGACCGCTGGGACTACAGCGTCTCCGCCAACGGCTTCTCCACAGCGGTCTGGGGACGGGTCTATCCCTGCGCCTACACCCATCTGGAGACCGGCTACCCACGTAACGACGTACTGCTCAACGCGACGGCCGAAGACGTGCGACAGGCCCGGCGGAGTCTCGGTCTCGCCGACGGCACCACAGCATTGCTGTACGCCCCGACCCATCGCGAGCACGAGGTGGAGTTCACGCCGCGGCTGGACCTGGAGCAGCTGATGGAAGGGCTCGACCCGGACACCGTGATCCTGGTTCGGGGGCACTACTTCTACGAGCCCCCGTCCGCGACGTCCCGCCTCCGGACCGGCGGCCGGATCGTCGACGTGTCCGCGCACCCCGGAATGGAGCAGCTCTACCTCGCCGCCGACGGGCTCATCACGGACTACTCCTCGAGCATGTTCGACTACGCCAACCTCGACCGCCCCATCGTGATCTACGCCGACGACTGGGACATCTACCGGGCGGTGCGGGGCACCTACTTCGACCTGCTGAACGAGGCACCGGGCCCGGTGGCGACCACCCAGCAGCAGCTGAGTGACATCCTGCGGACCGGCGCCTGGCGGGACGACGCGGCCGCGGAGGCGAGAGCCGTTTTCCGCGCACGTTTCTGCGAGTACGACGACGGGCGCGCCGCCGAACGCGTGGTGCGCCGCGTCTTCCTGGGAGAGGACGCCGCGAGCCTTCCCCCGATCACTCCCCTCGCCGAACGAACCCCCGCACCCTCCCCTTCTCAGGTGCTCGAGTCTCCGGCGCTTGAGCCCCTCGAGCGGGTCTGATAGGACGGAAAGGCACGCCATGACCCCTCGGCTCAGTGTCATCGTTCCCATGTACGACGTGGAGCTGTATCTGGCCGCATGCCTCGACTCGCTGGCGCACCAGACGCTCGAGGACGTCGAGATCGTCATGGTGGACGACGGTTCGCCCGACGGCTCCGCGGCCATCGCCGCCGACTACGCGGCGCGGGACGCGCGGTTCCGGCTGGTGCGCAAGGAGAACGCGGGTCTCGGGGCCGCGCGGAACACGGGCCTGGCGCACCTCTCGCCCGGGTCCGGGTACCTGGCGTTCGTGGACAGCGACGACGTCATACCGCCCGACGCCTACCGCATGATGGTGGCACTTCTCGACGAGACCGGGTCCGATTTCGTCACCGGGAACGTGCACCACATCAAGTCGCGGAAGGTGTGGCAGTCGCCCATGCACCGCATTCTGGCGGGCGGCGTCGAGAAGGCGACCCATGTATCCCGCCACCGCAAGCTGCTCACCGACCGGATCGCCTGCAACAAGGTGTTCCGGCGGTCCTTCTGGGAAAGCCAGGACCTCGCCTTCCCCGAAGGCGTCCTCTACGAGGACGTGCCGGTGATTCTTCCGGCCCACGTACTGGCGCGGTCGGTCGACGTCATCAGCGAACCGACGTACTACTGGCGGCTCCGCGAAGGAGAGGCCGCACCCTCGATCACACAGCGCCGTACGGAGCCGAAGGCCGTCCGGGACCGTGCCGCCGCGGTGGAGAGCGTGAGCCGGTTCCTCGCCTCGCGAGAGGGTTGCGAAGCACTGAAGCGCGAGTACGACCGCACCGTGCTGAACGGAGATCTGCGCATCTTCCTCAACGTCCTGCCACGGGCGGACGAGGAGTTCCGGACCGAGTTCTCCCGGGTGGTCAACACCTACCTCGACCAGGTGGATCCCGACGTCGTCCTCGGTCTCCCCACCGTCCTGCGGATCAAGTGGCTCATGGTGCGCAAGGGTGCCATGGCGGAGCTGCTGGAGATGATGTCGGCGGAAAGAAAGGGCGAAAGGCTCGAGGTCAAAGGAGTGCTGCGCAAGTACGCGGCCTTCTCCGGTGTCGACCTGACGGCTCTGGACCTGCCCAGACGCGCGCTGCGCATCGACCCGGAAATGCAGCTCAAGGCGCCGGTCCAGGAGCTGTCGTGGGAGGACGGACGACTGCGTCTGCTGGGGCACGCGTGGATCGACCGTGTCGACCAGGCCACCAGGCGCAGCGCCGTCAAGGTCGTCCAGCTCAAGGAGGCGGGTGGCCGGCGGCGGCTGGTTCTCCCCGTGCGCAACACCTACCGGCCGGAGTGCACGACGTATTCGGGCCAGAAGCAGTACGACTACGACTGGGCCGGCTGGGAACTGGTCCTCGACCCCGCCAGGCTGCGCAGCGGCGGCCAGTGGCGAGAGGGCACCTGGCATCTCGGACTCGCCCTGGCTTCCTCCGGCCTGCTCAGGAAGCGGTCTCTCCAAGCAGGCGGCCCGAAGCGCGCGAATCATCCGCCCTACCAGTGGCTGGACGACCGGTTCCGGCTGCTGCCCACGATCGAGAAGGGGGCGCTGAAACTCCGGGTCGAACGGGTGCGGGCGCTGATCACCGGCTACCGTGCCGACGGCGAACACGTGGCGATCGAGGGCGAACTCCGGGAGTCCGTCACGCCCGGCGAGACACTGAAGCTGCGCGTCACGAACCGGAAATCGGGTGAGCAGCACGAGTACGTCGCCACCGGACTGCAGCCGGCGGGGGAGAACCTGCTGTTCGAGCTGCGTGTACCGCTCCGCGATGTCGCACTGATGCCCCATCACCAGGAGTACTACGAGAAGACGGACACCGGCACGGGGTCGGCCGAGCGCGCCCGCGCCGCGCGCCGTACGTGGAGCACGGAACTGGTGTCCGTGACCGCACTCGGTGCGGAGCGGCGTTTCTCGACCGTGGTGGCCGACGGGCTCTCCGACGCGCAGATCCGGCTGCCGTCCTCGTTCGGCGAACGGGCGGCGCGCAACGAGGTGGCCGTCGTCTCCGGCTGGAACGGCTACCTGAAACTGTGCGGGCGGCCGATCCAGGCGGTATTGACCGACGTGAGCTGGAGCGACGGCCGGTTCGCTCTCGCCGGCGTGACCCAGGAGAGGCTCGATGAGCCCGTCCTCGTCGTCACGGCACGGGACCGGTTCGATGAGAAGACCGTGCCTGTCCGACTCGGGAGGAACGGCTCCTTCGAGGCGTCCTTCAGCCCCGCCACCATGTCCGGGGCGAGCGGGACGCTGCCGCTGAAGTGCGGGCGCTGGAACTTCTTCCTGCGCTCTCCGGAACTCGTGAACGACGTCCCCTTCGTCATCGACCGGCAGGCCGTCTCCCGCTTCCCGGTGGAGGGCGAGCACCGAGGCCGCCGCTACGCCTTCGAAGCGCGCTGGCACGATTTCCCGCAGCTGAACTGTCTGTCGGACCTGAGCGTCATGGAACACGGCGCATACCGTCAGAACCGGCTGCTGGAAGACGTGTACCGGGCCGGACGCGGGAAACCGCTGCGCGACGCCGTGCTCTACATCAGCTACAACGGCAAGCAGTACTCCGACAGCCCGCGTGCCGTCCACGAGGAGATGCTGCGCCGCGGCGTCGAGATCGAGCACCTCTGGCTGGTCAGGGACAGCCAGGTCGAGCTGCCACCGACGGTGACCGGTGTGCGCATGTGGGGGACCGAGTGGTACGAGGCGTTGGCGCGCTGTCGCTACATCGTGACCAACGCCCACCTGCCGCACTGGCTGGAGCGACGCGAGGGTCAGGTGATCGTGCAGACGTGGCACGGCACGATGCTGAAGAAGATCGGTCTGGACATCGAGGCTCCCGTGTTCGACTCCGATTACCACGAACGGCTTCGCGCGGAGGCCGGACAATGGAGCCTCCTGGTCTCCGCCAACCGCTTCAGCACTCCCATCCTCGAACGCGCCATGGCCTACGACGGGCCGATACTGGAAGCGGGATATCCGCGTAACGACTACCTGTACGCGGCGGACCAGGAGGTGAGGACCAAGGACACCAGAAAGCGTCTCGGCCTCCCCGAGGGCAGGAAAGTCGTTCTCTACGCGCCGACCTGGCGAGACCACCTCTCCCACCGGCGCGGACACTTCCGCTTCGACCTCCGACTCGACATCGAAGCCGCACGGCGGTACCTGGGGGACGACCACGTCCTGCTGATCCGCCGCCACTCGAACGTGGTCGACAGTGTTCCCGGCTCCGGTGACGGCTTCGTCCGGGACGTGTCCGAATACCCCGACATCGCGGACCTCTACCTGGTCGCGGACATCCTGATCACCGACTATTCGTCGGTCATGTTCGACTACGCGCACCTCAAGCGCCCGATGCTCTTCTTCACCTACGACCTTGAGCATTACCGGGACACGCTGCGTGGCTTCTACTTCGACTTCGAGGAGGACGCCCCCGGCCCGCTGATCCGCACATCGGAGGAACTGGTCGACGCGATCCGGGACATCGACCGGGTGAGTGCCGCATACGAAGAGCGCTACCGGCGTTTCCACCGTCTCTTCTGCGACCTGGACGACGGCCATGCGTCCGAGCGCGTGGTGGACCGCATGCTCGAGCCGGCCGGGGCGGCGTCGCCAGGCCAGGGCACCCGGAACAGCGCCGGTACCGTGAAGGGGACCTCCCACGAAGAGAATTCTGCTCCGCTCGTTGAAGAGCCCGCTTGACCCGGTCACGCCCGAGATGGTCCTTCAACAACGAGTCTGGAGCGCCAACTTCGGCAACTTCGTGTTCAGCGACTCCGCACACAAGATGCTGATGACGGAACGTCAGGAACTTTCGCTCATCAGCGACGTGAACATCGCCCGCGACAAGCCGGAAGACATCGCCGCCCGGGTCAACGAGAGCTGTGACGCCGTCGTCCTGCCCTTCGCCAACGCACTGCGCGGCAACTACGAGTCGACCCTGCGGAAGTGGACCGAGGTCGTACGGAGACTGCGGGTGCCGGTCACCGTGCTCGGTATCGGAGCGCAGTCCACGCTGGAGTACGAAACCGAGCCCCTGCGGCCCCTCGACGACACGGTCCGCACATTCTGCGCCGCGGTCCTGGACCGCTCCCCGAGCATCGGGGTGCGCGGCGAGTTCACCCAGCGGTACCTGGCCGGCCTGGGCTTCTCCGACGTCGAGGTCATCGGCTGCCCCTCGATGTTCCGCTACGGCAACCGGCTCGAGGTGGAGCGGAAGACGCCCGCGCTCACCTGCGACTCCCTGATCGCGGCTTCCTACACGGACACCCAGGTCGGGGACATGACCAGGATATTCCAGGCCAACTACGACCGGTACCCCCGTCTCCACTTCATCGCGCAGGACCTGCGGGAGCTGGAGATCATGTACTTCGGTGACACCTCCGAAGCGGCCGGCATCCGGTCGGACCGCCCGCGGTACCGCTCACACCCGGCGTTCACCGAGGACCGGGTCCGGCTGTTCCTGGACCCGGTCACGTGGATCAACACGCTGGGGGAGTACGACTTCTCCTTCGGGACGCGCATCCACGGCACCATCACCTCGCTGCTCGGCGGCACCCCGAGCGTCGTGCTGTGCCACGACTCCCGCACCCGCGAGCTGAGCGAGTACTTCGCCATCCCCCATCGCCGGCTCTGCGACCTGGCCCCGGACACGGACGCAGCTGAGCTGTATGAGGAAGCGGACTGGAGGGGTCTGGTCGACGGGCACCAGGAGCGCTTCGAGCGCATGACGGGCTTCCTGGTCCGGCACGGCCTCGACCACGTGTACACGGAGACCGGCGGCCAAGGCGCCGCGTTCGAGAAGCGCATGGCGGACACCGACTTCGCGCCGCCCGTCCGGACGTCCCCGGACACCGCCGGTGAGCTCGGCTTCCGTACGGCCTGGCTCTACGCGAACACCAAGGCCGTCAAGCAGCGTCAGGCCGCCGCGACCATGCGGATCGCCACGCTGGAGCAGCACGTAGCGGATCTGCGCGACACGGCCCGGCGGCTCAGCGCGGACCTCGAAGCGACCCGGAACCTGCTCGCCACGGCACAGCGCAGCCGCATCCGTCAGCTCATGCTTGGAGGAGCTAGCCGGTGGCGCGGTGGTTGCCACGCCGCCCGCCGGAAGCGGGCTCCGTGGCGGGCGCCGGGGTGGTGGCGGCGCGGGTGACGTCCGCGACCAGCTCGACGACGTCGGGTCCGTAGGCCTGTGAGTTGACCACCCGCAGCAGTACGCAGAAGTCCCCGCTCGTCCCGTACTTGCGTATCAGCCGGAGGTACTGGCGGGCCAGATAGCGGCCGGCGGCCTGGTTGGCGACCGAGCGCTGGCCGCACAGGAGGAAGACCGGCCGGGTGCCGGCGTGCTGTCCGGCCGTGAGGCGGGCGAGCAGCACGTACTCGGCGGTGCCGCTCTCCATCCGGTAGCGCTCGCCGCCGATGGTGAAGGCGGCGCGCTCCGGGCCGGGTTCCTTGTCGGTGTTGACCACGACGCCCGGCAGCAGCGACTGAAGATGCGCGGACATCCGCCGGTTCGAGACGGGCCCGCCGATGCAGAACTCGGTGCGCTCGCCGAAGCCCTGCTGTGCCATGTCGTGGGAGATGACGTCCGCGTTCGCGCCGCAGTCCTTGATCAGCGCCGACAGTTCCAGCAGCGCGAAGACGTCGTTGCGCGCCACCGCCCGTTCGGCGGTGGCGGGGTCGCGGTTGACGACGAGCAGGCACTCGGAGTGGTGGGGCAGCCCGAAAAAGCGCTGCTTGCGCCGGAGTCTGCGCCGCCACAGGTACGTACGCGCGAACCAGCCCAGGGCGGTGGTGATCCCCGCCGCGAGCACACCGAGGACGATCTCCCGCACGTTCTCCGTCATGGGGCGGCAGCGTACCGCCGCAGGAGAAATCACGACGCCCCGTGGCAGTGCTGACGTGTGCGCGACAGCAGGGCTAGTCTGCGCTGACCACTTGTCCTCAGGAGGTCCCCATGCGGCGCATGACCTACCGCCGTTCCGTCAGATCGCTCGCCCTGATCACGGCCGCGGCGGCCATCGGCACCCTGGGCATCGCCTCGGCGCCGGCCCAGCCGGGCGCGGGAGACGGCGTCGGCGACACCGAACCGAAGACCCCCGTCGCGGTCGGCTCCGGCGGCGCCGTCTCCAGCGTCGACCCCGACGCGTCGGCGGCCGGGATCAAGGTGCTCGAGCGGGGCGGCAACGCGGTGGACGCCGCGGTGGCCACCGCCGCCGCACTCGGTGTCACCGAGCCCTACTCGGCCGGCCTCGGCGGGGGCGGCTTCTTCGTCTCCTACGACGCGGCCAGCGGCAAGATCCGTACGATCGACGGCCGCGAAGAGGCCCCGCTGAGCGCCGACGAGAAGCTCTTCCAGGAGAATGGCGAGGCCATCCCCTTCGCCGAAGCCGTCACCAGCGGGCTGAGCGTGGGCACCCCCGGCACGCCCGCCACCTGGGAGAAGGCTGTGGAGGCGTGGGGCAGCAAGTCGCTGCGCAGCGTGCTCGCACCGGCCGAGCGGCTGGCCCGCGACGGCTTCGAGGTGGACGACACCTTCCGGCAGCAGACCGCCGACAACGAGGAACGCTTCCGCGACTTCCCCGCCTCCCGGGACCTGTTCATGCCCGGCGGCAAACCACCGGAGACCGGCACCACGATGCGCAACCCGGACCTGGCCCGCACGTACGAGACGATGGGCCGCGAGGGCGCCGGCGCGCTCTACGAGGGGCCGATCGCCGACGACATCGTGCGTACCGTGCGCAAGCCGCCGGTGGATCCGGACGCAGGACGCAAGGTGCGCAGCGGCGACCTGACGCCCAAGGACCTGAGCGGCTACGAGGCCAACCGGCAGGCCCCGACCCACACCCGCTACCGCGGCCTGGACGTCTACGGCATGGCGCCGCCCTCCTCCGGCGGTACGACGGTGGGCGAGGCGCTCAACATCCTGGAGCGGAGCGACCTGGGCGAGCTCAGCGAGAAGCAGTTGCTGCACCGCTACATCGAGGCGAGCCGCGTCGCGTTCGCCGACCGCGGGCGGTGGCTGGGGGACCCGGCGGCGGAGGACGTACCGACGAAGGAGCTGCTCTCGCAGCGGTTCGCCGACTCGCGCGCCTGCCTGATCAAGGACGACAAGGTGCTGACCAGCCCGGTGGCGCCGGGCGACCCGCGTAACCCGGCCGACTGCGGCTCCGGCGACAAGGCCGCGCCCACCACGTACGAGGGGGAGAACACCACGCACCTGACGACGGCCGACAAGTGGGGCAACGTCGTCGCCTACACCCTCACCATCGAGCAGACCGGAGGCAGCGGCATCACCGTCCCCGGCCGGGGCTTCCTGCTCAACAACGAGCTGACCGACTTCTCCTTCAAGGCCGCCGATCCCGACGTGCACGACCCGAACCTGCCCGGTCCCGGCAAGCGGCCCCGCTCCTCCATGTCCCCGACGATCGTGCTGGACGACGGCCGTCCCTCCCTGGCCCTGGGCTCACCGGGCGGCTCCACCATCATCACCACCGTGCTGCAGACGATGATCAATCACCTGGACCGCGGCATGTCCCTGGGCGACGCGATCAACGCCCCGCGCGCCAGTCAGCGCAACGCGGCGAAGACCGACCTGGAACCGAGGCTGTGGGAGAGCGGCACCCGGGGCCAACTCGAGTCGCTCGGCCACTCCTTCAAACAGGTCCCGGAGCTCGGCGCGGCGACCGCCATCCAGCCGCTGCCGGGCGGACGCTGGCTCGCGGCGGCCGAGAAGGAACGCCGCGGCGGCGGCTCGGCCATGGTGGTACGGCCCGAGCGTTAGGGGAGCTGTCCGGGGCCCGGACAGGGGCGGGAGCGGACGGAAAACTGTCCGTAGCATGGACGTACACGCGTCGTAACACGGCGCGTGTGCAATGCCGTTCATGGCAGATGTGTCCACGCAGGCGGCCGCTCGGCACCCCCCGGGCCCCGTGCGCGCCTACGCCGCCGAACTGCGCGGGCTGGTCGGCCTGCTGGATCCCGACGAGGGCGGGTGGTACGGCCTCTTCGCGGCCAACGATCCGGACGGCCTGCGTGACTGCCTGGCAGGGCAGGAGATTCCACCCTGGGATGTGGTCGCCTCGCTGCTCCAGGATGTGACGCGTCGGCATGGGCCGGGAGCGGCGCGGCAGGAGGACAAGCGGCTGCGCGCGCTGCACGGCGCGGCTGTCGCCGCGTACGACACGCACGTGGGCGGCGGGCAGGTGCTTCGTGACCGGCTCGCCGCCACCTCCCGCGATCGCGACGAGGCGGCTGCTCGCGTTCGCACGCTGGGGGCAGCGTCGGCGACGGGCCCGGATCCTGACGGCAGCCTCGCTGCGGACCTGGCCTGGGCCGGCGACCACCTCGGCCGCCTCGACGCTCGCTGCGCCGAACTCCGCACCCGTGTCACGGCGTTGGACGAGAGCACAGCACCGGCCGCTGCGGTGCCGCGCAAGAAGCGGGGACGGTCGGGCGGCTCCCGGTTTGCGGGCGGTGCCGATGACGCCGGAAACGCGAGCGGGGAACCGTCTCACATCGTGCCGCCCGGAGCGTCCTCAGCCGATCCGGCGCCCGCGCCGCGCGGTGCCCGGTTCGCCGGCATGGCTCCGGTGCGCCCGGTCCGGCGGCACACACCCGGCGCGCAGGAGCTGGCCGAGGCCACGCGTGCCGCCGCGGAGGCCGTCACGTGGCTTACCCGGCTGCGCCGGGAACAGCGCGGAGGCGAAGCGCACGCGGTGCTCTGTGCCGCGGCCGGCTGGCCCCCGGTTCACTTCGCCGTGCTGGTGGGTGAGTTGGACCGGTCCGGGCTCGGAGCTGACGCGGGGACGCTGCTGTGGGAGGCGGCCGCGCTGCCGGCCGCCGAGTTCGCCGCCGCTGCCGACGCGTTGTCCGCCGCCGGCCGGGACGCGGACAGCGCACGGCTGCTCCGGCAGGGCGTGGCCCGCCCGCTGGAGCAGATCGCGGACGCGACGCTTGCCCTGCACCGCGCGGACCGGGGCGCCGAGGCCACGGAGTTGCTGGCCGCGCTGATCCGCTCCCGTACGCCGGCCGAGGTCGTGCGGGTCGCCTACGCGGAGCCCGCCGTCCTCGTCGGTGCCCTGCTCGACGCGGCCGGTTCCCTCTCCCCGCACCACCACCGCTCCGTCGCCAACGCTCTGCGCGGCACCGGCCTCCCCGGCGTACCGGAGGCGACCTGACAGCCGGGCACGGCGGTGATGCCCTTCTGGACGTCGATGACGACGAGGGTACTGGTGGAGTCGAGCCTGCTCAGAAGGATGGTGCGGGCCGCTCCCTGTGCTGCCGGGCCGAACTCCGGGAGAAGGGACCCGGCACCGTTATCCCAGCGCTGGGACGCGGATGGGTCATCGCGTGCGTGAGTGTGGTCCGCCCGCCGGAAACAAGATCGATCGGGCGACGAACCGTCGATGCCCTTGCCACCGTGGGTGACGGGATCTACGGTCACATTCTCACGTGGATCTACGCGTGTCGCATTGCCCTGACCTCCCGGCAAAGGAGTTGCTCATGCCCGATGTTGTGCGCGCCGCACTGGTCCAGGCGACCTGGACCGGCGACACGGAGTCGATGATCGAGAAGCATGTGCAGCACGCGCGTGAGGCGGCCCGGCAGGGTGCCCGCGTGATCGGCTTCCAAGAGGTCTTCAACGCCCCGTACTTCTGCCAGGTCCAGGACGCCGAGCACTACAAGTGGGCCGAGCCGGTGCCGGACGGCCCGACGGTGCGCCGGATGCAGGACCTCGCCCGGGAGACCGGCATGGTCATCGTCGTCCCCGTCTTCGAGGTCGACAAGCCCGGCTTCTACTACAACACCGCCGCCGTCATCGACGCCGACGGCACTGTGCTCGGCAGCTACCGCAAGCACCACCTGCCCCAACTGCCCGGCTTCTGGGAGAAGTTCTACTTCAAGCCGGGCAACCTCGGCTGGCCCGTCTTCGACACCGCGGTGGGCAGGGTCGGCGTCTACATCTGCTACGACCGCCACTTCCCCGAGGGCTGGCGCGCCCTCGGCCTGGAAGGCGCCCAGCTCGTCTACAACCCCTCCGCCACCTCCCGCGGCCTCTCCAGCCACCTGTGGCAGCTGGAGCAGCCCGCCGCCGCGGTCGCCAACGAGTACTTCGTCGCCGCCATCAACCGGGTCGGCACCGAGGAGTACGGCGACAACGACTTCTACGGCACCAGCTACTTCGTCGACCCCCGTGGCAAGTTCGTCGGAGAGGTCGCCAGCGACAAGGAAGAGGAACTGGTCGTGCGGGACCTGGACTTCGACCTGATCGACACCGTACGTCAGGAGTGGGCCTTCTACCGCGACCGGCGGCCCGACGCCTACGACGGGCTGGTGCGGCCCTGATGAACGCGACGGACCCCGCGGGAGCTTCCCCCGCATCCAGGACGCTCCATGACCGTCACCGGGCCGTCCTGCCCGACTGGCTCGCGCTCTACTACGACGACCCCCTCGAGATCACCCATGGCGAGGGACGGCACGTCTGGGACGGTGACGGCAACCGGTACCTCGACTTCTTCGGCGGCATCCTCACCACCATGACCGCCCATGCCCTGCCCGAGGTCACCAAGGCCGTGAGCGAGCAGGCCGGCCGCATCCTGCACACCTCGAGCCTCTACCTCGACCGGCCGATGGTGGAGCTGGCCGAACGGATCGCCGCCGTCTCCGGCATCCCCGACGCCCGCGTCTTCTTCACCACCTCCGGCACCGAGGCCAACGACACGGCCCTGCTGCTGGCCACCACCTACCGCCGCTCGAACCAGATCCTGGCGCTGCGCAACAGCTACCACGGCCGCTCCTTCTCCGCCGTCGGCATCACCGGCAACCGCGCCTGGTCCCCGACCACGCTCTCGCCGCTGCAGACGCTCTACGTGCACGGTGGAGTCCGCAGCCGCGGCCCGTACGCCGAACTCGACGACGCCGACTTCATCGCGGCCTGCGTGGCCGACCTGGAGGACCTGCTCGGCCACGTCCGCCCGCCCGCGGCCCTGATCGCCGAACCGATCCAGGGCGTGGGCGGCTTCACCTCTCCGCCCGACGGCCTGTACGCGGCCTTCCGTGATGTTCTGGACCGGCACGGCATCCTGTGGATCGCCGACGAGGTGCAGACCGGCTGGGGCCGTACCGGCGACCACTTCTGGGGCTGGCAGGCACACGCGGAGAGCGGCCCGCCCGATCTGATGACCTTCGCCAAGGGCATCGGCAACGGCATGTCCATCGGCGGCGTCGTCGCCCGCGCCGAGATCATGAACTGTCTGGACAGCAACTCCATCTCCACCTTCGGCGGCAGCCCCGTCACCATGGCCGCCGGCAACGCCAACCTCAACTACCTGCTGGAGCACGACCTCCAGGGCAACGCGCGCCGCGTCGGCGGTCTGCTGCTGGAGCGGCTGCGCGCCGTGTCCGCCGGTCTGGGCGTCGTACGCGAGGTTCGAGGCCGGGGCCTGATGGCCGGCGTCGAACTGGTCGAGCCGGACACCGACACCCCCTCACCGAAGGCGGCTTCGCTGGTGCTGGAGGCCGCGCGCGAGAGGGGTCTGCTCGTCGGCAAGGGGGGCGGCCACTCCACGAGCAGTGTGCTGCGCATCGCGCCACCGCTGAGCCTCACCGTCGCCGAGGCGGAGGAGGGCGCCGAGATCCTGGAGCACGCCTTGCGTACGGC
>NZ_JBOHCV010000618.1:0-6802 GCF_050698815.1 Streptomyces sp. | reverse complement strand
GGCTCCAGCAGCGCGGCCGCCCGCAGATCGGCGTCGTCGGCCAGGAGATGCAGCAGCCCGGCCGGCACCACGAGCGAATCGGCGAAGGCGCCGGGACGGGTGAAGCCCGTCTCGTCATAGCCGCTCGTGCAGAGGCTGGTCGCCCCCTCCCGGCAGCGCTCGCAGCGCAGACACGCGCGGAAGCCCTCGGCGACGGTCTTACGGTCGAGCAGCCGGGTGTCGACGCCCTCGCCGACGGCGTCGACGGTGCCGGACCATTCGTGGCCGGGCGTGACGGGATACCGGACGTAGCCGGACGGGCGGGTGCCGTCGTAGAGCTCCCGGTCGCTGGCGCAGACGCCCGCCGCGTGGACGGCGATCCGCACCTCACCCGGCCCCGGTTCGGCCCGCGGGCCGGTGACGAGACGGTGCTCGCCGGGCCTGTCGATCACCACGGCCCGGGCCTCCGCGGTCGCCGTCGCCGTCACGCCTGCTCACCCCGTCCGGCCCTGCCGACGATCGCGGGGGCACGCTTCTCCCAGCCCTCGGCCCACAGGTCGAACCGCGCCTGCTGCTGGGGGAACTCCGCCGCGGCGTCGGTGTCCAGCTCGACCCCCAGGCCCGGCGCCTCGGGCAGGGCGAAATAGCCGTCCACGACCTGCGGTGCTCCCTTGACCACCGCGCTGATCTCCGCGTCGGCGAAGTCGTTGAAGTGTTCGAGGATCTTGAAGTTGGGCGTGCAGCCCGCCAGTTGCAGGGAGGCAGCGGTGAGCACCGGCCCGCCGACGTTGTGCGGGGCGATGAGCGTGTAGTGGGTCTCGGCGGTGGCGGCGAGCTTCCGGGCCTCCAGGATGCCGCCGATGTGGCCGACGTCCGGCTGGATGATGTCGGCCGCCTGTGACTCGAACAGCTCGCGGAACTCGGTGCGGTCGTGGATGCGTTCGCCCGTCGCCACGGGCACCTCCACCTTCTCGGCCACCTTCGCCAGTGCCTTGAGGTTCTCCGGCGGCACCGGCTCCTCCAGCCACGCGGGGGCGAAGGGCGCCATCTCGCGGGCCAGCCGCACCGCCGTCGACGGGCTGAACCGCCCGTGCATCTCCAGCATCAGCTCGGCCTCCGGGCCGATCGCGTCCCGTACGGCCTCGATCAGCGAGACCGCGTAGCGCGTGCCGGCGTGGTCCAGCTCGAAGTGGCCGGTTCCGAACGGGTCGATCTTCAGCGCGCGGTAGCCCCGCGCGACGACGGCCTGTGCCGCCTTGTGGTACGCCTCCGGGGTGCGCTCGGTGGTGTACCAGCCGTTCGCGTACGCCTTCACCCGGTCGGTGACCTTGCCGCCGAGCAGCTGCCAGACCGGGACGCCCAGCGCCTTGCCCTTGATGTCCCAGCAGGCCATCTCCACGCAGGCGATGCCGGACATCACGATCTCTCCGGCCCGCCCGTAGTCGCCGTACTTCATCCGCCGCACCAGGTCCTCGACCGCGAACGGGTCGGAGCCGGTGATGTGGTGGGCCGCCGCCTCGCGCAGGTAGCCCACCAGCGCGTCGGTGTGGCCGAGCATCCGGGTCTCACCGACTCCCGTGAGCCCGTCGTCGGTGTGCACCTGGACGTAGGTGAGGTTGCGCCAGGGCGTGCCGACGACATGGGTACTGATTCCGGTGATGCGCACGGCCGTCGACCCTTCACCCTGCTTGTTGTCCGAAATCTCGAACGACGTTCGAAATGGTGCCCTGAATGTATTGAGGCGTCGGGAGCGGCGTCAATGGGCCGTGCACGGTTCGTTCAGCACGCGGCCCGGAAGAGGGCGCGGGCCCGGAAGCGACGGAGGGCCTACCGGGATCTCTCTCCGCGCGGCGCGGTGATTCCCCGGTAGGCGAGTTCGGCGAGCTTGCGCTGGCCCGCCTTGCTGGGGTGGAACCAGTCCCAGTGACTCAGCTCGGCCTTGGTGAAGCGGTAGCGGAAGACCGCACCGCCGTCGTAGCGGCAGCGCGGGACCTTCGCGCACTCCTCCTCGAGCACGGCGTTGTACGACACCACCCGGTCGTACACCTCCTGCCGCCGGTCCTGGGCCGCCTTGGTCATCGCCTTCGGATCGCGCAGCATCGACTGGCAGATCCCCAGCCCCCAGACCCGCTCGCCCCACGGGTCCGCGCGCCCCTGGGACCACAGCCGCCTCAGATCCGGCACGCTCGCCACGTACACCTGCGTCGTGGGGCGCGCCTTCCGCAGCGTGCGCAGCGCCGTGCGGAAGCCGGCGCGGAAATCCACCGCCGGGGTCATCTGCGCGGTGGTGGGCCGGCACGCGTCGTTCGCGCCGGCCAGCACCGTCACCAGTTCCGGATCGCGCCGCGCCGCGCGCGTCATCTGGGTGGACAGGTCGGCCATCACGGCGCCGCTGACCGCGTAGTTCCAGCTGTGCCGCGCCGGAGCGGCGTCCACGAGGCGGTGCGCGAGACTCCGCACAGCCGGGTCGGAGCCGGTGACCCAGGAGGCCCGCGTGCAGTCCGCGAGCAGCGAACAGGCGTCGAAGCCACGGGTGATGGAGTCCCCGACCGCGGCGACGGAGGCGGGACGCCGGTCCCATGGCGGCGTGGGGGAGGGGCGCGCGGATCCGGGAGCGCGCTGCTCCGTTCCGCTCCCGCTTCCGCTGCCGTCACCGATCCCGCAGGCCGCCGCGAGAGTGAGCCCGCCGACGAGCACGATGGCGACGGCTCCCGTGGTGGCGAGCCGCCCACGACGGGAAACCGGACCGCCGTCCCCGTGGTCCGCGCTCGTGGCCCGTCGGCTCTGCGGCATCCGGCTCCTCGATTCCCCGTTGTCCGTCCGACGCTACGTCACACGACGTCCACCGGCGCGCGATAGCTTTACCGTGTGCGCTCCTCCGGCTCCCATTGTGCTGGCGTCTGGGGGCTCACGCTCAGCGACAGAAAAATATTACGTCGCGTCACTTCATGTCCCATTCGGGGAGAATTGGTGCCGATGGTGTTTACTATTCGCAACCTCGGCGCTCGTCACGAAGTGACCGGTGGTGCAGGATGTCAGGCGCTGACCCGGCGCGTGACCGGCAGGTGATCGAGGCCGTCGGCGAGAACGGCCCTCGAACCGCACTGGAGGTCCCGGTGACGACACGTGGAGTTCTGTACGTTCACTCCGCACCCCGTGCGCTGTGCCCGCACGTCGAATGGGCTGTGGCGGGGGTACTCGGCGCGCGCGTCAGTCTCGACTGGATCAGACAGCCGGCCTCCCCCGGCACCTGGCGTGCGGAGTTCTCCTGGCAGGGCGAACCCGGCACCGGCTCCAAGCTCGCCTCCGCGCTGCGCGGCTGGCATCTGCTGCGTTTCGAAGTCACCGCCGAGCCCTGTCCCGCCGCCGAGGGCGAGCGCTACAGCTCCACCCCCGAACTCGGCATCTTCCACGCCGTCACCGGCATGCACGGTGACATCCTCATCCCCGAGGACCGGCTGCGGGCCGCACTCGCCCGCGCCTCGCGCGGCGAGAGCGAACTGGAGGCGGAGCTCGCCAAGCTGCTGGGCAAGCCCTGGGACGACGAGCTGGAACCTTTCCGCTACGCGGGAGAGGGAGCACCGGTCCGCTGGCTGCACCAGGTGGTGTGAGCCGGCAGCGACGACACGGTGAGGGGCAGCCCCCCATGGGGCTGCCCCTCACCTTTGCCTGCGTTCGCTTACCCTGCTCGCTTCAGGGCCTGCCGCTCAGACCGTCCGGAAGGCCAGCACGACGTTGTGGCCGCCGAAGCCGAAGGAGTTGTTCAGCGCGGCGATCGTGCCCTCGGGCAGCGCACGGGCCTCGTCGCGGACGATGTCGGCGTCCGCCTCCGGGTCGAGGCTGGTGAGGTTGATCGTCGGCGGTGCCGTGCGGTGCACCAGGGCGAGGATCGAGGCAACCGTCTCGATGCCGCCCGCGCCGCCCAGCAGATGGCCGGTCATCGACTTGGTGCCGGAGATCGCCATGTGGTCGACGTCGTCACCGAAGACCTTGCGCAGCGCCTTCAGTTCCGCGATGTCACCCTGCGGGGTGGACGTCGCGTGCGCGTTGATGTGGGCGACCTCCGCGGGCTTGAGGTCGGTGCGCTCGAGCAGGTGCTGCAGCGCGAGCGCGATGCCGTTGCCGCTCGGCTCGGGCTGCGTGATGTGGTGGCTGTCGGCCGAGATGCCCTGGCCGATGGCCTCCGCGTAGACCCGTGCGCCGCGCTTCTTGGCGTGCTCCGCCGACTCCAGCACGATCACGCCCGCGCCTTCGCCCAGCACGAAGCCGTTCCGCTCGGTGTCGTACGGGCGCGACGCGCCCTGCGGGTCGTCGTTGTTCTTCGACATCGCCATCATGTTGCCGAAGGCGACGATGGGCAGCGGGTGGATAGCGGCTTCCGTGCCGCCGGCGACGACGACGTCGGCCCGCCCGGTGCGGATCATCTCCACCGCGTAACCGATCGCCTCCGAGCCGGAGGCGCACGCGCTGACCGGGGTGTGCACACCGGCGCGCGCGTTGACCTCGAGGCCCACGTTCGCGCTGGGGCTGTTCGGCATCAGCATCGGGACGGTGTGCGGGGAGACGCGGCGGACGCCCTGATCCCTCAGCACGTCGTACTGCCCGAGCAGGGTGGTGACACCGCCGATGCCGGAGGCGACGACCGCGCCGAGGCGGTCGGGGGAGATGCTCGCGTCCTCGCCCGCCTTGGCGGTGAAGCCGGCGTCCGACCATGCCTCGCGCGCCGCCAGCAGCGCGAACTGCGCCGAGCGGTCCAGCTTGCGTGCCTGTGGCCGCGGAATGATCTCGGTCGGCTCGACCGCGATCTGAGCGGCGATCCGTACGGGCAGCTCGGCCGCCCAGTCCTGGGTGAGAGGGCCGACACCGGAGCGCCCGGCGAGCAGACCTTCCCAGGTCGATGCGCTGTCGCCACCCAGCGGTGTGGTCGCGCCGATACCGGTGACGACCACGGAGTGATGGGTCGTGTTCACTGGATTCTTGTCTCCACTGGTAGAGGGTGAGCCGGCTGAACCACCCCACCGGTGCCCGGGGAAGCTTCCCTTGGGCGCGCGGCGGGTGGCGACAAGCGCGTCAGCGCTGTCTCAGCTCTGGTTCTTGAGGATGTACTCGGTCGCGTCGCCGACGGTCTTGAGGTTCTTCACGTCGTCGTCCGGGATCTTCACGCTGAACTTCTCCTCGGCGGCGACGACCACCTCGACCATGGACAGCGAGTCGACGTCCAGGTCGTCGGTGAAGGACTTCTCCGGCTGGACATCCTCGGTGGGAATACCGGCGATCTCGTTCACGATCTCGGCGAGACCGGCGACGATCTCTTCCTGCGTGGCGGCCATTGCGGCGCTCCTTCGCTTCTTCGGGGTCTTCTGATTCTTCTGGTGGTTCTTCGTGGTGCGGTGTTCGGCCACACGCTGCCGCACGGCGCTGTACGGGCTGTGTGGATCTTGACTAGGGGAGGGTAACGACCGTTGCTGCGTAGGCCAGACCCGCCCCGAAGCCGATGACGAGTGCGGTATCGCCGCTCTTCGCCTGTCCGGTCGCCAGCAGCCGCTCCATCGCGAGCGGAATCGAGGCGGCCGAGGTGTTGCCGGTGGTCTCCACATCGCGGGCGACCGTGACGTGCTCCGGCAGCTTGAGTGTCTTCACCATCGAGTCGATGATCCGCATGTTGGCCTGGTGCGGGATGAAGACGTCCAGGTCCGCCGGGGCGACACCGGCGGCATCGAGGGCCTGCTTGGCCACCTTCGCCATCTCGAAGACGGCCCAGCGGAAGACCGTCTGGCCCTCCTGGCGGATGGCCGGGAACTTCTCGACCTCGCCGTCGCGGTAGGCGTCCCAGGCCACGGTCTGGCTGATGACGTCGGACTTGTCGCCCTCCGAGCCCCAGATGCTGGGCCCGATGCCGGGCTCCTCGGCAGGACCGACGATGACGGCGCCCGCGCCGTCCCCGAACAGGAACGCCGTGGAACGGTCGGTGAGGTCGGTGAGGTCGGAGAGCCGTTCGGCGCCCACCACGAGCACGTACTCGGCGCTGCCCTCGACGACCATGCCCTTGGCGAGAGTGAGGCCGTAACCGAAGCCCGCACAGCCGGCGTTGATGTCGAACGCCGCCGCCTTGCCCGCGCCCATCCGGTCCGCGATCTCCGTCGCGACCGCGGGGGTCTGCTTGAAGTGCGAGACGGTCGAGATGACGACCGCCCCCACCTGTTCCGGGACGATTCCCGCGTCGGCGACCGCCTTGCCCGCCGCCTCGAGGGTCATCTCGGCGACGGTCTCGTCCGGGCCCGCCCAGTGCCGGGTCGTGATGCCGGAGCGGGAGCGGATCCACTCGTCGGAGGAGTCGATGTGCTTGAGGATCTCCTCGTTCGGCACGACCCGGGTGGGGCGGTAGCCGCCCACGCCGAGGATGCGTGAGTTCGGGGAACCCTTGGTGGGATTGATCTTCGCGGTCATGCTCTCGAGCTCCTTGAGGCTCAGGCGGTCTGCGTGTGCTCGGCGATCAGCTCGCGCGCCGCGTCGAGATCATCAGGGGTCTTCAGCGCCAGGGTCCGCGCGCCGGGGAGGCCGCGCTTGGCCAGACCGGTGAGGGTGCCGCCGGGGCACACCTCGATGAGTGCCGTGACGCCCATCTTCTGGAAGGTCTCCATGCACTGGTCCCAGCGCACCGGTGCCGAGATCTGGTTGACCAGGCGCTGCACGACCTGCCGGCCGTCCTCGACGGCGGCTCCGTCCAGATTGGACACGTAGGGCAGCGCGGGGTCGGAGACCCGTGCGCCCTCGACGGAAGCGGCCAGGACATCGACGGCCGGTGCCATGTGGTGGGTGTGGA
>NZ_JBOHCV010000617.1:0-6635 GCF_050698815.1 Streptomyces sp. | reverse complement strand
GCACGGATCCTCTGCGAACCTCCACGCGCGCGCCCGCGGGGAGTTCGACGCTGCGTCTCCCGTCGCACCACATCACGCCGTTCGGCGTCTGCGGCTGCACCTCCACGGCGAGCACCGAATCGGGGGCGGTCACCAGCGGTTTGGCGAACAGCGCGTGCGCACTGATCGGCACCATCAGCAGCGCCTCCACCTCCGGCCAGACGACGGGTCCGCCGGCCGAGAAGGCGTAGGCCGTCGAGCCCGTGGGTGTGGCACAGACGACTCCGTCGCCGCCGAAGCGCGAGACGGGCCGGTTGTCGACCTCTGTGACGACCTCCAGCATCCGTTCACGGGACGCCTTTTCCACGGATGCCTCGTTGATGGCCCAGTCGCGGTGCACGATCCGCCCGTCGTTGCGTACGAGCACGTCGAGCGTCATACGTTCCTCGACCTCGTAGCCGCGGGTGACCACCCGCTGGACGACCTCGTCCAGGTCGTCCCGCTCGGCCTCGGCGAGGAACCCGACCCGTCCGAGATTCACGCCCAGCATCGGCACACCCGAGGCCCGCGCGAACTCAGCACCGCGCAGCAGCGTTCCGTCACCGCCGAGCACCACGATCAGCTCGCAGCCCTCGACCGCCTTCTCGTTGGCGGGCACCTTGTGCACCGGCTCGGGCAGCGGCAGGTCCGTCGCTTCGGCCTCCAGCACCCGCACCCCGATCTCCTTGCGCAGCAGCCCCTGTACGAGCAGTTCGGCGCTGCGCAGGGCGGCAGGGCGGCCGGTGTGGGCGAGCAGGAAGACGGTCCGTCCGCTTCCGGGTGTCGTCATTTGGGGCCCTCCGCCACTGCTCGCTCGACATCGGCCGGGTCGAGTTCGGGTGCCCCGGCGCGCAGCCACAGAAAGTACTCGACATTACCGGACGGTCCGGGCAGCGGACTCGCGGTCACGCCCAGCGCGCCGAGCCCGAGAGCGGCGGCCTGCGCGGCGACCGTACGGACCGCGCCGGAGCGCAGTTCGGTGCTGCGCACCACGCCGCCGCTGCCGAGCCGTTCCCTGCCGACCTCGAACTGCGGCTTGACCATGAGCACGAGGTCGGCGTCGGGTGCGGCGCACCGCAGAAGGGCGGGCAGCACGAGTCCCAGCGGGATGAAGGACAGGTCGCCCACGATGAGGTCGGCCGGCGCTCCGTCCATGTCCGCCAGGGTCAGTTCGCGCACGTTCGTACGGTCCTTGACGGTGACGCGGTCGTCGCTGCGCAGGGACCAGGCGAGCTGCCCGTAGCCGACGTCGACGGCGACGACGTGTCCGGCTCCGGCGCGCAGCAGCACATCGGTGAAGCCGCCCGTCGACGCCCCGGCGTCCAGGGCACGGCGTCCCTCGGTGCGCAGTCCCCGGGGCCCGAAGGCCGCCAGCGCGCCCGCGAGTTTATGGCCGCCGCGGGAGACGTACTCCGGTGCGTCCTCGTCCGGGCGGACCACGACCGCCGCGCTGGTCTCCACCTGGGTGGCGGGCTTGGCGGCGACGTTCCCGCCGACGGTCACCCGGCCCGCGGCGATCAGCTGACTCGCGTGCTCGCGCGAACGGGCCAGCTTGCGGCGCACCAGCTCCGCGTCGAGTCGGCGTCGGTGCACGTGTCAGCTCCGGGTGTACGGATGTCCCGGCACGGGAGGGCCGGGAGCGGGACGGTCGAGCGCCGTCAGCGTGTCACGGAGCCCACGGTGCACATCCTCGTACACCTCCAGATGACCCGAGACCGCGAGGTGGTCGGCGTCCTCCAGCCGCCTCAGCTGGCTGTCCACCGGGGCATGCCCCGTCTCGGCGACGCGCAGCCCCAGCGGCCGCGGCCCGTCGTCCTCCGGCTGCTCCGGCTGCTCCGGCCCGTCCGGCTCCCCCGGCCGCGCCCCCTCCGCCGCCGGTCCGGCGCCCGCCTCCCGCGGTTCCCGCTCCGGACCGGGCGGCACAACGGCGGGCACATGGGCCGAAAGGGGGTCCTCGTCCTGCTGCGCCGGCGCTGCGTCCGGCATGGGCTCGCTCATGCCCCAGACGCTACCGCTTCCGCCCGGCGCCGCGGAGACGCTCCCGGGCCGCCGGTATCACCAGCGGGGTGCCCGTCTCCGGGTCGTCGATCACCCGGCACGGCATGCCGAAGACCTCCTCCACCAGCTCGGCGGTGACGATGTCACCGGGGGTGCCCTCCGCCACCACCCTGCCGTCGCGCATCACCAGGAGCCGGGTGGCGTAGCGCGCCGCGTGGTTGAGGTCGTGCAGTACGGCCACCAGCGTGCGTCCCTGCTCCTCATGGAGTCGTGCGCACAGGTCCAGCACCTCGATCTGATGGGCGATGTCGAGGTACGTCGTCGGCTCGTCCAGCAGCAGCAGCGGCGTCTGCTGTGCCAGCGCCATCGCGATCCACACGCGCTGCCGCTGTCCGCCCGACAGTTCGTCGACGAAGCGGTCGGCCAGGTCGCTCACCCCGGTCGCCGTCATCGACTCCCCGACGACCCGCTCGTCCTCCCGCGACCACTGCCGCAGCAGACTCTGGTGCGGGTAGCGGCCGCGGGCGACCAGGTCGGCGACGGTGATGCCGTCCGGAGCGACGGGTGACTGCGGCAGCAGCCCCAGCGTCCGCGCCAGCTGCTTCGCCGGTATGCCGCTGATGTCGGCGCCGTCCAGCATGACCGACCCGGCGGCGGGCCTGAGCATCCGGGACAGCGCCCGCAGCAGGGTGGACTTGCCGCACGCGTTGGGCCCGACCACCACCGTGAAGGAGTTGTCGGGTACGGCGACGCTCAGCCCCTCGGTGATGATCCGCCGGTCGTAGGCGAGGGTCAGGTTCTCGCCGCCGAGCCGGGCCGCGGGGGGCCGCGGCGGGTGTCCCGCCGGCTCCGGCGGCTGTGTCCGCGGCTCCGGTGGCTGTGTCCCCGGCTGCGGCGTCTGTCGCGTCGGCTGCGTCATCCCGGTCGTCGTCCTCACCCTCATATCCGTCCCGCCCTGCGTTCCGTCGCCAGCAGCCACACCAGATAGCCGCCGCCCAGCACACCCGTGACGACTCCCACCGGCAGCTCGTGCCCGGCGACGACCCGTTGCGCCGCGAGGTCGGCGGCGACCAGCAGCGCCGCACCCATGCACATCGAGGGCAGCAGGTTGGGGCCGGGCGCCCTGGTCAGCCGGCGCGCCAGCTGCGGTGCCGTGAGCGCCACGAAGGCCACCGGCCCGGCCGCGGCGGCCGCGAGGGCCACCAGCAGCACGGCGGCGCCCAGCAGCACCAGCCGCACGCGCTCCACCCGCACCCCCAGCGCGTACGCCGCGTCGTCACCCATCTCCATCATGCGCAGCCCGCGCGCACACCCGAGCAGCACCACCGGCACGAGCACCGCCATCGCGCCCAGCAGCGGTCCTGTGTCCTCCCAGCCGCGCCCGCCGAGGCTGCCGGTCATCCACAGCACCGCGCGCCCCGCCTCGGTGATCTGCGCCTTGGTCAGCAGGTAGCCGTTGACGCCGGTGAGGATCGCGGCGACGCCGACGCCGACCAGGATCAGCCGGTAGCCGTGCATGCCCCGGCGCCAGGCCAGCCCGTACACCAGGAATCCGGTGCCGACCCCGCCCAGCAGCGCACCGCCCGCGAGCGCCGCGCTGCCGCCGCCGACGAGCACGATCGCGATCAGCGCCCCGGTCGCGGCACCGTGGGTGAAGCCGAGTACGTCGGGGCTGCCGAGCGGATTGCGCACCACCGCCTGGAAGACCGCGCCGCCCAGTGCCAGCGCAGCGCCGACGGCGAGGGCCGTGGCGGCGCGCGGCAGCCGCAGCTCGTTGACGATGAAGGCGTCCGCGGGCGCGCCCTGCCCGGCGAGCGTACGCAGCACGTCGCCCGGCGCTATCGGATACTCCCCGCTGCCGATGGCGAGGACGGCGAGGACGAGGGCGCCGGCCAGACACGCCGCTCCCGCGATCAGCGCGCGCGGCCGGAACGCGACGGAGCGGCCGCCCGGAGTACGGATGACGCTCATGCCGCCGCCACCTTCCGGCGCCGCACGTAGTAGAGGAAGAACGGCCCGCCCAGTACGACCGTCACGATGCCGACCTGCAGCTCGGCGGGGCGTCCCAGCACCCGCCCGAGCACGTCGGCGCCCACCATCAGCACCGGTGCCAGCAGGGCGCAGTAGGGCAGCATCCAGCGCAGGTCGGGTCCGGTCAGGGAGCGCACCATGTGCGGCACCATCAGCCCGACGAAGACGATCGGCCCGCACGCGGCGGTCGCGGCCCCGCACAGCAGGGTCACGGCGATGATGGCGAGGGCCCGGGTGAGGGTGGGCCGGGAGCCGAGAGCGCGGGCCGCGTCGTCGCCCAGGGCGAGCGCGTTGAGCGGCCGGGCGAGGGCCAGCGCGAGCAGGACACCGGCGAGAACGAACGGCAGGGCCATGAGGTTGACGTCGTCCTGCGCCCTGGCCAGCGAGCCGACGGTCCAGAAGCGCATCCGGTCCAGCGAGGCGGTGTCGAGCAACTGCACGGCGTTGACGTAGGAGATGAGCGCCGCGTTCAGCGCCGTGCCGGCCAGAGCGAGCCGTGCCGGAGTGGCGGCGCGGCCACCGCCCACCGCGTAGACCACCACCGAGACGGCGGCGGCGCCGAGGAACGCGAAACCGATGTACCCGGTGTAACCGGCCGCCCCGAAGAAGGAGATCGCGGAGACGACCGCCGCGGCGACGCCCGCGTTGATGCCCAACAGGCCCGGGTCCGCCAGGGGATTGCGGGTCAGCGCCTGCATCACCCCGCCGGCGAGCCCGAGAGCGGCACCCGCGAGCAGCCCCAGCACGGTGCGCGGCAGCCGCATCTCGTGCACGACCGTGTACGCCGGCGAACCGCCGTCGACGAGCCCGCTCCACGCCTCGCCCGGCGAAAGCTGCCGGGCACCGACCGCGAGGCTGAGGACGAGCACGAGCAGCAACAGGGCCAGGGCGCCCAGCAGTCCGGCCGCCCGCGAGGCGAACCGGCCACGGCCGGACCGGTCCCCCGCTCCGGCCTCGGGCTGCCCGGCGGGCCGTTCGGGATCCGCCGGCGGTTGGGCCGCCGAACCCCCTTGGACCTTCGGGGACTTGAGGAGAGTCACGTACCGGCTCCGGTCGGGCCTGTGGTGTTTCGGGCCCAGGCCACTGGACAACGACGACTTTGGTTAGGTTAACCTAAGTCAGCATTCCGGCCCACGGCCGCCCCCCGCACGACTCCGAGAAGCGAAGGTCTGTCATGCACCATTCGTCCGCGTTTTCCAGCCTCTCCCGCCGTGGTCTGCTGGCCGCAGGCGGCGCCGCCGGGCTCGGCACCCTGCTCGCCGGCTGCGGGAACGGCGGCGGCTCGAGCACCGATGACGGCAAGGGCAAGGCCTGGTCCTTCACGGACGACCGGAAGAAGAAGATCAGCCTCGACGCCGTACCGCAGCGCATCGTCGCCTACGTCGGGACGGCCGCGGCCCTGCACGACTTCGGCGCCGGCGACAAGATCGTCGGTGTCTTCGGTCCCACGAAGAAGAAGAACGGCGAACCGGACGTGCTGGCCGGGGATCTGAACGTGAAGAAGCTCGAGATCATCGGCAACGCGTTCGGCGAGTTCGACATCGAGAAGTACGCCAAGGTCCGCCCCGAGCTGCTGATCACGAACATGTACGTGCCCGACGCGCTGTGGTACGTACCGGAGGAGAGCAAGGCAAAGATCCTCAAGCTGGCCCCCGCGCTGGCGCTCAAGACCGCCGAAACGTCCATGCTGGACGCCGTCAAGCGGTTCGCCCAGCTCGCCGAATCGCTCGGCGCGGACCTGAAGGCGAAGAAGGTCACCGACGCCAAGGCACGCTTTGAGAAGGCCGCGGAGAAGCTGCGCACCACCGCCAAGGCGAGCGGTGGCGTGAAGGTCATGGCCGCCTCCGGCGCTGCGGACCTCCTGTACGTCTCCGACCCCAAGGCCAACGCCGATCTGCGGTACTTCAAGGAGCTCGGCGTCGATCTCGTCGTCCCGAAGAAGCTCAGCAAGCAGGGCTTCTTCGAGGAGCTGAGCTGGGAGAACGCCGACAAGTACAAGGCCGACGTGATCATGCTCGACAACCGCACCCAGGCGCTGCAGCCCAGCGCGCTGAAGTCCAAGCCGACCTGGTCGGAGCTGCCCGCGGTCAAGGCGGGACAGGTCACGACCTGGGACGCCGAGCCGCGCTTCTCCTACGCGGGCGCGGCCCCCCTCCTCGAGCAGCTCGCCAAGGCCATCGAGGACGCCAAGAAGGTCAGCTGAGCCTCACCCTGCCAGGACGCACGGACACCCGTCAGGAGCCCGCAGCATGAGTACCGCAGCCCCCGAAGCACCCGCCACCACGGCCCCGTTCCAGTTCTTCGACGTGCACGTCGTGCGGACCAGGCGGCTGGGCCCCACGATGCTCCGCATCACCTTCGGCGGCGGGGCGCTGCGGCACTTCACCTCGGGCGGCCGTGACCAGCGCTTCAAGCTGTTCCTGCCGCACCCGGGCCAGGACGCGCCGATCGTGCCGGTCGAGGCGGGCGAGGCGGGCGACGCGTGGTTCGCCCGCTGGCGGGCCATGGACCCGGACGTGCGCGGCATCATGCGCTCCTACACCGCGCGGGAGCAACGCCGCGTCCCCTGCGAAGAGCTGGACGTCGAC
>NZ_JBOHCV010000616.1:0-4514 GCF_050698815.1 Streptomyces sp. | reverse complement strand
CCATTGCGGCGCATCGCCGTGCCCGAGCAACCAGTTCGGGCGGGCGCCGACGAGCATCTCGACGTCCGCTCGCGTGAGCGCCAGCGACCGGGCGGTGGCTACCGACTGGGGGTGGTCGTCGGGCAGCAGGCCCTTGGCCATCGACATCGGCACGTACGGCAGGCCCGTCGTCTCGATGAAGTCCCGGATCGTTTCGTCCGCCTGTGCGTAGGCGGCCCCCTTGCCGAGCACGACGAGCGGCCGCTCGGCGTCGGCGAGCAGGTCGATCGCGCGATCCACCGCCGCGGCCGCGGGCACCTGTCGCGGTGCCGGGTCAACGAGCTGCCATACCGACGCGGCGGCCTTCTCGGCATCGAGGACCTCGCCCAGCACTGCTGCCGGGATGTCGAGGTAGACCCCTCCGGGACGGCCGGAGATCGCCGTCCGGATCGCGCGAGCCACGCCGCGACCGATGTCCTCGTCCCGAGACACGCGGTACGCCGCCTTGGTGAACTGCCTGGCCGCCGCGAGCTGGTCCATCTCCTCGTAGTCGCCGCGCTGCAGGTCGACGAGGTGCCGTTCGCTGGATCCGGAGATCTGGACCATCGGGAAGCAGTTCGTGGTGGCGTTGGCCAGCCCCACCAGCCCGTTGAGAAAGCCCGGTGCAGACACCGTGAGGCAGATACCCGGCTTCTTCGTCAGGAATCCGGCTGCTGCTGCGGCGTGTCCCGCGTTGCTCTCGTGGCGGAAGCCTATGTAGCGGATGCCCGCTCCCTGCGCGACACGGGCCAGGTCGGTGATCGGGATGCCGACGACACCGTAGATGGTCTCCACGCCGTTGAGTTTGAGGGCATCGACGACCAGATGAATCCCGTCGGTGACATCGGTGTGGTCGGCACCTCCTGCCTCTGTGCCCGGTACGGAAGTGGCGGTCATGGTGAGGACCCTCCCTGGATGGTGCGGTCGAATCACGGAATACTGCATACAGTATGCTCGTGTCTCAGGCGGACTGGCAAGGATCGCGTTGAGCGCTCGAGATGCGGTTCTGCCCCAGCCCCCACGCCACCACCGGCGGCGCTCCACCGATATGCGCACCACGGTGACCGCCGAACGGCAACGGATTCACGAGCAGTTGCAGGTCGCGCAGTGCGCAATCGGTGAAACGAACCCATCTCTCGGACTTAGGTTCGCGCCGCTGACTGTCGTGGGTGGAGTGGGTTCGCCGGCTAACGCGATCGTGCCGCGTTGACGCAACTGGCGAGGCTGCTGCTCGCCGTTCAGTCCGGGGGGGGCCGCCGCTCGAGCAGCGTAGACGCGGACATCGGCGTCCGGGTCCAGGACCGCGGTGGCGAGCGGCCCGCGGGCATCCTCCCGCGTGGAGCGCGCGAGGAGAGCCAGGACCGCGGCCTTGCGGGCATCGGCGTTGGGATCGCCGAGCATCTTGGCCACGGCGGGCACGGCATGTGCGGGGTCGGCCGCGCTCAGCGCCGTGGCCGCACCTGCGCGGACCTGCCGGGACGGGTCGGCAAACGCGCTCACCGCCGTGACGTCCTACGGGGCTGGGCAGCCCGCGGAGGCCAGGGCGGCGAATGCGGCCCGGCGAACCAGGATGTCCGCGTCCCGGAGCAGGGGGTTGAGAGCCTCGGGGGCGTCCGGGCTGGGCGCCGCGACACGGACCTCGCGGGCCGGGTCTCCAGCTGTAGATCGTGACCTTGCCGGTCGGGGGGTTGTGCGGTTTCGGTGTGGTGGCCGCGGTTGTGGGCGACGAGGAGGACGCGGCCGATGCCTGCCAGCCCTTCGATGGCGTCGTCGGTAGCCCACGGTGTGGCTTGTTCGTGTGCGGTGCGCTGGTGGGTGATGGCGGGCGAGTGGGGTGGTGCATTCACCAGATGTGCCACTATGTCGCCATGACCAGGGGTCGGTTGCGTACCGAGTTCCAGCGCGAAACCGGCGCGGTGACGCCGTTGGAGCTGTTCTTCGACCTGGTCTTCGTGTTCGCGCTCACCGCGGTCACGGCGTTCATGTCCGAGGACCTCACCTGGCACGGGATGCTTCGTGGGGTGCTGATCCTCGGGCTGCTGTGGTGGAGCTGGGTGTGCTACTCGTGGGTTGGCAACGTGGCGCGTGCGGACGAGGGCGTCAGCCGGCTGGCGCTGTTCACCGCGATGGCCGTGATGTTCGTCCTCGCACTGAGCATCCCGGAGTCGTTCGACGACCTCTCCGGCGGGCTGCACGGCCCGGTCGTCCTCGCGGTCTGCTACTTCCTCTTCCGCACCATGCACCTGATGCTTTTCTGGATCTTCTCCGCCGATGACCCGGGCCTGCGCGGGCAGCTGCTGCGCTTCGCGCCCTCGATGCTCGCGGCAACCACTCTGCTGCTGATCGCGGCGGGGACCGACGGGCCGACGCAGACGGCGCTGTGGGCGGCGGCGCTGGTGGCGGACTACTTGGGCAACTACCTGGGAGGGGCGCGGGGGTGGCGGCTCCGCTCGGCCGGGCACTTCGCCGAACGGCACGGCCTGATCCTCATCATCGCGCTGGGCGAGTCGATCGTGGCCGTCGGTGTCGGGATGGCCGAGCTGCCGATCTCATGGCCGATCGTGGCCGCCGCGGTACTGGGACTGGTCCTGTCGGCGGCGCTGTGGTGGGCCTACTTCGACGTCACCGCACTCGCGGCCCAGCGGGCGTTCGCCGCCGTGCCGGACGCGGACCGGCCCCGGCTTGCACGCGACGCCTACAGCTATCTGCACCTGCCGCTGATCGCCGGTGTGGTGCTGCTCGCGTTGGGACTGAAGAAGGTCCTGAACTATGTGGGCGACCCTGTGCACCACGACCTCGCCGACCCGCTGAAGGGTCTTGGGCTCGCCGCGCTGGTCGGGGGCGTCTCGCTGTACCTGCTGGGGCACGTCGCGTTCACGTGGCGTGTCCTGCACGTCGTCAACGTGCAGCGCACGGTGCTGGCTGTCGCGCTGATGTCGATGCTGGGGGTCGGGCCCCTCATTCCCGCGCTGGCCGCCCTCGCGGTGCTCGCCGCCGCCATGGTCGGCTTGGTGGCGTTCGAAACCAGCCGCTTCGCCGAGGAGCGCCACCGGCTCCGCCACGAACACTGAAGCCCGCGAGGGGCCGGTCGCAGAACGGTCACCCTGTGCCAGGTCCGCGTACGGCGGGCCGCCGTGGGACATCGTCACAAGGCTCTCGGCAGGCTTCTCCGGAGCGCCCCATGCCCCGGGCGACCAGCGACTTCCGTCGCAGGAGACCCGAGGTGTTCGGATGGGAGATACGGGTACCCCGCAGGCTGTGGCAGAGGCGAGGAGAGGTGGCCGCAGCGCTGGCCGCATGAGATGTCCCTCGCTCTCGTGAGGCTTAGGTCGAGGAAGGCGCCCTATCGGGGGCAGTCAAGCCGACGAGATCACCGCCGGGAGCACACGACGGCGCCGGGGGGCATCGGGGTGGAAGTCGAGGTAGGCCTCGGAGGAGGTAGGCATGGAGCCTGCAAAAGAGACCGGGATGCAGTTCGGCATTTTCACGGTCGGCGACGTCACCCCCGACCCCACCACGGACCGCACCCCCACCGAGGCGCAGCGCATCCAGAACACCCTGGCCATTGCCCGGAAGGCTGAGGAGGTGGGCCTGGACGTCTTCGCCACCGGGGAGCACCACAATCCGCCGTTCACGCCCTCGTCGCCGACGACCCTTCTTGGTTACATCGCCGCTCAGACCGAGCGGCTCATCCTGTCGACGTCGACGACGCTGATCACTACGAACGATCCGGTCAAGATCGCCGAGGACTTCAGCGTGCTGCAGCACGTCTCCGGCGGCCGCTGTGACGTGATGCTCGGGCGGGGGAACATGGGCCCGGTCTATCCCTGGTTCGGGCAGGACATCCGCCAGGCGGTGCCGCTGACTGTGGAGCACTACGGGCTGCTGCGGCGGCTGTGGCGCGAGGAAGTGGTGGACTGGGAGGGGGAGTTCCGCACCCCGCTGCAGGGCTTCACCCTCGCGCCCCGCCCGCTGGACGGCGTACCACCGTTCGTGTGGCACGGCTCGATCCGTACGCCCGAGGTCGCGGAGCTGGCGGCCTACTACGGGGACGGGTTCTTCGCCAATCACATCTTCTGGCCCGCTTCCCACACGAAGCGGATGGTGGAGCTCTACCGCCGCCGCTTCGAGCACTACGGCCACGGCGGCCCGGAACAGGCGGTCGTCGGCCTGGGCGGGCAGGTCTTCATGCGCCGCGACAGCCAGGACGCGGTGGAGGAGTTCCGGCCGTACTTCGACAACGCGCCCGTCTACGGACACGGTCCGTCGCTGGAGGAGTTCACCTCCCAAACGCCGCTGACGGTCGGATCGCCTGCGCAGGTCGTCGAGAAGACGCTGGGATTCCGTGAGTACGCCGGCGACTACCAGCGGCAGCTGTTCCTCATCGACCACGCCGGGCTGCCGCTGAAGACGGTACTCGAACAGCTCGACCTGCTCGGCGAGGAGGTGGTCCCGGTGCTGCGCAGGGAGTTCGCCGCCGGCAGGCCGGCCGGCGT
>NZ_JBOHCV010000615.1:0-5254 GCF_050698815.1 Streptomyces sp. | reverse complement strand
ATGTTAACCGCGGAACAGAAAATGGACGAAGGGGATTTGATGTCAATCACGGCACGAAAGATCTCACGGAAGCTCGCCCTGTCGACCGCGGCACTCGCCCTGGCCGCAGGAATGGCTGCAGGAACAGTGGAATCCGCAAACGCGGCTCCAGCGAAAACCACCCAGGTGACCGCCGGCGCCTGGAAGACTTACGGCTGGTTCCCCTCCCTCAACGCATGCCATGCCGTAGGCATACAGGGCAAGCGCGACGGTAGATGGAGTACTTATTGGTGCCACTACGTCGACAACGCGCCCAACCCTGGCTGGCCTGCGCAGCTTGACTATCAGAGGTGATTCCTTAGCTTGGCGTTTAACCTCGCACGTCACTCAACCTGCTGATCTGCGGTTCTTCCCCGGACGGCGGAGGCGGCCGTTCTCCACGCTTCGAGATGTCGAGTCATGAAGCACGAGAGAACGGCCGCCGCGTATGAGTCTGCCTGTTGATGCACCCGCTGGCGACGCGTTGGGCGTCCTGTCCCGCTTTCGGGTCGAGTTCTACGAGAGCCTTTACGCCCGTGCGGACGCGCTTTTCGAGCTCACCGATGCGGTGCTGTGCTCGGACGGGCCGGTGAAGACGCTGGTCGAGCTGTCGCTGGCGGCTGAGCATCGGCGCGGGCATGGCGCGCTGTACCAGGCGCTGGACCGTGGCCGGCTCGAGCCCGCCCGGCTGCGCCGGGTGCTGGCCGGCCTTCCCCTGCCCAGGGCCGCCGACGGACGGATCGTACTGGCCGTGGACGTGTCGAACTGGCTGCGCCCCGACGCTCCGACCAGCGAGGACCGGCTGTTCTGCCACGTCTACGGGCGTGGTGACCGGCGCACGGACCAGTTGGTGCCCGGCTGGCCCTACTCGTTCGTCGCTGCCCTGGAGACGGGCCGCACCTCCTGGGTCGCGTTACTGGACGCGGCCCGCCTCGGCCCGGCCGACGACGCGACCACCGTCACCGCCGCTCAACTCCGCGAGGTCACAACACGGTTGATGAGCGCTGGGCACTGGAGGCCGGGCGATCCGGACATCCTGATCGTCATGGACTCCGGCTACGACGTCGCCTACCTGACCCACGCTCTCGCCGACCTGCCCATCACGCTGGTCGGACGCCTGCGCTCGGACCGCGTCATGCTTCGCGACCCCGGCCCGGCACGCTCCGGCCCCAAGGGCGGGCGCCCCCGCAGACATGGCGGCGTTCTCACGTTCAAGAAGCCCGAGACCTGGCACGAGAGCGATGTGACGACGGCCACGGACACCACCCACTACGGCACGGCCACCACGAGAGCCTGGGACCGGATGCACCCCCGGCTCACCCACCGCGGTCCCTGGCTGAACCACGCGAAGGAAGAACTGCCCATCCTGCACGGCACGTTGCTCCACCTGGAGGTCGAGTACCTGCCGGGCGACCGCGACCCGAAACCCGTCTGGCTCTGGTCCTCGGCCACAGCCGCCACACCCGCGGACGTCGACCACTGGTGGCAGGCGTTCCTGCGCAGATTCGACCTGGAGCACACCTTCCGGCTCATGAAGCAGACCCTCGGCTGGACCTGCCCGAAGATCCGCCACGCCGACAGCGCCGACCTGTGGACCTGGCTCATCATCGCCGCCCACACCCAACTCCGCCTCGCCCGCCCCCTCACCGAGGACCTCCGCCGCCCCTGGGAACGCCGCACCGAACCCCGCCGCCTCACCCCAGCCCGTGTCCGACGGGGGTTTCGCAACCTCCGCGTGACCGCGGCCCGCCCGGCAATCGCACCGAAACCGTCCCGACCAGGACCCGGACGGCCTCCCGGCTCGAAGAACAAGCACCGGGCCAGGCGTCACAACGTCGGAAAGACCGTCAAACGCGCCGAATCGATCAAGGAACACCAAGCCCAGCGAGGTTAAACGCCAAGCTCAGAAGCTGTTTTTCAAGCGGTCAAGCGTTTGACCTGGGTGTTTGCGGTTTGTGATCTTCGGGTGCGGGTGTGCAGGGTGACGGTGTCCTCGTCATCGAGCCCGGAGGTCCGCCCGTGTCCACGCCCGCCGCTGTCTTGAAGCGCCGTCTGCGCGACCTCGAGGCACGAGCCGCCGAACTCCACGAGCGGATCGCCGTGTTGCAGCGGGAGGCCGTCCAGGTCGAGGAGCAGGTCACGCGCTGGCGTATCGGTGGCGAGATCTTCGAGGAGGTCGAGCAGGAGTTGCGTGAGGGCAGGGCCGGTGACCGGGGTGGCGAGGCGGACGGCGCGTCCGGGGTGCCGTCCGCCGCGGGGTCGGGCGAAGCCGCGGAGTCGGTCGGCGATGCGCCCGGGGCGGAGTCCGGGTCGCGGTATGTGCCGCAGTGGAGCCCAGGGGCCGATCCGGCTCGGCTGCCCGGCCTGTATGCCGAGATCGTGGCGTTCGTGTCGGGTGCGGACCGGCCGGTGCGGGTGCCGGATGTGGTCCGTGCCCTGTTCGGTGAAGGAGCCGGCCGCAGCCGGCAGGAAGGTGTCCGCGCCCAGCTCAAGCGGCTGGTCGAGCGGTGCTGGCTGGCCAGCGGGGACGGGCGCTCCTTCACCGGCGTCTCACGCTGAGACCGGTGGCACCGCCCGGGCCGTCCCGGGCCCGGCCGTAGCGAGCCGGCGTGTCATCAAGGTGACCATCGCCCACTTCACATACGCCTCATGGGCTGCCGCCGTGCGCTCGTAATCCCGCACCAGACGACGGCAGTTGACCAGCCACGCGAAGGTGCGTTCCACTACCCAGCGTCTCGGCAGCACCACGAAGCCACTCATGTCATCGCTGCGACGCACCACCTCGACCTTCAGGGCGAGTTTCTCGCGGGCCCATTCGACCAGGGCCCCGGCGTAGCCGCTGTCGGCCCACACCAGACGCACCCGGGTGAACAGGCGGCGCACGGCGCCCAGCAGGTTCACGCCCGCGTCACGGTCCTGCAGGTCGGCGGCGGTCACCAGCACCACCAGCAGCAGGCCCAGACAGTCCACCGCGATATGCCGCTTGGAGCCCGACACCAGCTTCGCCCCGTCAAAGCCCCGGCGTTCCCCGGTGAGCGTGGCCGCTCCGCGCAGGGACTGGGAGTCGACGATCGCAGCCGTCGGCTCGGGATCGTCCCGGCCCTCGAGCAGCCGCACCTGTTCACGGAGCCGATCGTGCAGGACGTCGAGCAGCTCGTCGGCCTGCCAACGACGCTGGAAGGCGTAGACCGCGCCCCAGGGCGGGAAGTCGGCCGGCATCGCCCGCCACTTGATGCCTTCGGAGACCAGGTAGCGCACCGCATCGAGCATCTCACGATGGCAGTAGCCCTCCGGATTGCCACCGCGTCCGCACATCCAGCCGGGCAGCGGCATCACCCGCCGGATGACCTGCCACTCCTCATCGGTCATGTCCGTGGCGTAGAAGCGAGCCCGCAGCCGGCGGTCCCCGGCGTTACCGTACACATGGGCGAGACAGTCGCACGGTGCCGTGAACCGGAGGTCGGGCAACGGACGATCAGGTGCACAGGCGATAGCGTGAGGCACAACGAGGCTCTGTTTCTTGCGGGTTCGGCGTAGACAACCGACACGCTAGGAACGGGGCCTCGTGCTCGTGCCCTCTCCCGCCACCAGATCACACGATCAAGCTCGTCGTACGGACCGCCATCGAACACCCGAGGGTTGGAAAACAGCTAGTGACAGGTTGTCATTGCTCTGCTCTGCCCCGAGTTCGCCGATCATCTCTTCGGACAGGCAGGCGTCTGCGCACGCCGTACACGCCTGGGCGAACGCGACGCATCCCGCGATGCACCGCTCCATCGCATCGCGGTTCACGCTCCCAGGTCAGCCGGGTACGTGCGGAGCATGTCCTTGAACGCTGTGGTCATGATGCGGCTCCTCCTCTGCCGGAGGCAGGCGGACCGGTGGCCCGCAGGGCAATCACCTCACTGCTGGCGGCGGAGGGCGGCTCTACCATGAGTTGCGGCGAGTGTGGTCACCGACGGGGGTGGCTCAGTGTTGGTGGCCGTCTGCGTGCCCGGGCTCCTCGCTGGGGTGGGTGTCCTTCGTGGACGCGGTGGGTTGGGGGGTCGGATCGGCGGCGCCGCTGCCGTGGTCGCCGTCATGTCCTTCGTCGCTGCCCTTGTCGGTCACGACATCGCTGTGGCTGTGTCCCCCTCCGGACTCGGCCATGGTGGGGGCAATGTGGCGCAGGCCCGCGAAGGTGAGGGCCGCGACGACGAGGACTGCCAGACCCATGAGGCCAAAGATGCGCCGCCACGGCGTCTTGTCCTCCTTCAGGAAGTAGGCGACGAAGGACAGGACGATGCCCAGCGGTATCAGCACGGCACAGCGGTAGGGGAGGTCTGCGAAATGCTGCATGCCGCCGCTGAGCATGCCGAGGCCGAACGAGAGCATCGTCGAGGTGCCGAGCACCCGCAGCATGCGTGACAGGGCGGGCCTCTCGGGCGGGAGGATGATGTCGTTGAGGACGGTTGCGAGCAGGAAGACCAGCACGCCGGATGCAGCGATCAGCGAGTAGCGGGTCGGGTCCATGGGGTGATGGACGACCGCGCCGCTGATGAGTCCCGCACCCACGTAGTAGCCGACGTGCCGAGGTAGCGCCACTGCAGGGAGGTGCCTTGCCGTCTCCTGGATCGGTGGTGGCTCGGGGTCGGCTGCGAAGGGGTCTCGGGCGGGGTGGCGAGACTGGATGAGGCAGACAAGAGCTGGCCTTTCGCGGGTTGGGGTTCGGTGGGGCATGGGGGCACAGTTCAGGGCCGGAGGCCGGATTCCCTGGGAACAGCGGAACGGAGGCCGGTCCATGGCTCCGCGCTGCTCTTCGCTCGGAAAGAGAAGGGGCACTGCGAGGCATGGCCGGGCCGCCGCCGAGAGGCAGCCGGAGACGGCGCGGGTTGTGCCAGCCGTCGAGTCCGAAAGGCGCGAAGGGTTAGATTCGTAGGACAGCTGAGTCCGGCAAAGGCGGAGACGCCCAAGGGACGGCGGCAGGTCGAGTGGCCGTGGGTACATACGCGTGCGCGGGCGGAACCGCCTCCAGCGGAGCCTCGCCCGGGTCGGGCAGCGCGGCACCCTGCTCGGGCTGGCCGGACACACACTGGTGAGCCGCATGATCGGGCACCGGGGCATCGTGATGATCGGCGTACCCCTGGCCGGAGCGCGAGCCGGGCCCGTCGTGGCTGTGCCCGGCCGCAGCGGCCTGCTGAGCGTCGAGGGTCACCGAGCCGGACGCCCCGGGGTGCGCATGGCCTCCCCGCTGACA
>NZ_JBOHCV010000614.1:0-3041 GCF_050698815.1 Streptomyces sp. | reverse complement strand
GCGCACGCTCGACGCCCGCGCGGGACTCGGTGACCAGGCGGCGCAGTGCCGCGCTGGGCCCGGCCGACGCCAGCCAGGCGTCGGTCGCCTCGAGCGTCTGCCGGGACACCTGCAGCGTCGGGTAGAGCCCGACGGCGATCTGCTGCGCCATCTCGTGACTGCGCTCGTCCCAGATGTCCTTGACCACGGCGAAGTACTTCTCGCTGTAGGGGGCGAGCAGCTCCCGCTGGTCGGTCTGGAGGAAGCCGCTGATGACCGCCTCCTGCACGGCGTTGGGCAGTCCGGCGGTCGGGTCGGCCGCGCCGCTTCCCACCACCGACGCCCACGCCTCCGCCTTGGCCTCCGCCGTCGGGCGGGCGGCGCGGGCCAGCGCCGCGTGCCGTTCACCGGCCGAAGTGGCGTCGCGTTCCAGCTCGGCGGTGATCTCCTTCTCCCCCGCCTGACCGGTGGCGGCCAGCCGCTGGAGCAGCGTCCAGCGCAGCTCGGTGTCGACGGCCAGGCCCTCGATAGCCCCGGTACCGTCCAGCAGCCCCGCGAGCAGCGCCAGTTGGGCGTCCGTACGGGCCGTCGCGGCGAAGGCGCGCGCCCACGCGAGCTGGTGGTCGCTGCCGGGGGCGGCGGCCTTCAGCTGCTCCAGCGCGGCGTCCGACCAGCGCGTGAGCCCCGTCTCGCGCCAGGCCGGGGCGGCGTACAGGTCGAGCGCGAGCTTGACCTGCCGGTGCAGCGACTGCACCAGGCCGATGTCCGGCTCCTTGGTGATGCCGGACAGCACGAGGTCGAGGTAGTCGCGGGCGGGCAGTTCGGCGTCCCGCGTCATGTCCCAGGCGGAGGCCCAGCACAGCGCACGGGGCAGGGATTCGGTGAAGTCGCCGAGGTGCCGGGTGACGGTGGCCAGTGACTCGGGGTCGAGCCGGACCTTGGCGTAGGAGAGGTCGTCGTCGTTGAGCAGGATGACGGCCGGCCGCTTGCGGCCCACCAGGTCCGGTACCTCGGTGAGTTCGCCGTCGACGTCCAGCTCGATCCGGTCGGTACGGACGAGCTTGCCGCCCTGGAGTTCGTACGCCCCGACGGCGATCCGGTGCGGGCGCAGCGTCGGCTCGCCGGTGGCGCCGGCCGGGAGGGCGGGGGCCTCCTGGCGGATGGCGAAGGAGGTGAGGGTGCCGGCGGCGTCGGTCTCGATCTCGGGACGCAGCACGTTGATGCCCGCGGTCTCCAGCCACGCCTTGGACCAGGCGGTCAGGTCCCGCCCCGAGGTCTCCTCCAGCGCGCCCAGCAGGTCACTGAGCCGGGTGTTTCCCCAGGCGTGCCGCTTGAAGTACGCCTGCACGCCGGTGAAGAACTCGTCCATGCCGACGTAGGCGACGAGCTGCTTGAGCACGGACGCGCCCTTGGCGTAGGTGATCCCGTCGAAGTTGACCAGGACGTCGTCCAGGTCGTGGATCTCGGCCATGATCGGGTGGGTGGAGGGCAGTTGGTCCTGTCGGTAGGCCCAGGTCTTCATCTGGTTGGCGAAGCTGGTCCAGGCGTGCGGCCAGCGGCTGCCCGGAGCGTGCGCCATGCAGGCGACGGAGGTGTAGGTGGCGAACGACTCGTTCAGCCACAGGTCGTTCCACCACTCCATGGTGACCAGGTCGCCGAACCACATGTGGGCCAGCTCGTGCAGGATCGTCTCCGCCCGCGTCTCGTACGCGGCGTCCGTCACCTTGGAGCGGAAGACGTACTGGTCCCGGATGGTGACCGCGCCCGCGTTCTCCATCGCGCCCGCGTTGAACTCGGGCACGAAGAGCTGGTCGTACTTCGCGAACGGGTAAGGGTGGTCGAACTTCTCCTGGAACCAGTCGAAGCCCTGCCGGGTCACTTCGAAGATCGCTTCGGCGTCCAGGTGTTCCGCCAGCGAGGGACGGCAGTAGATGCCCAGCGGAACTCCGCGTCCCTCGCCCTCCCAGCTGCTGTGCACGGAGTGGTACGGGCCGACGATGAGGGCGGTGATGTAGGAGGAGATGCGCGGCGTCGGCTCGAACCGCCAGACCTTTCCGTGCTCCTTCCCCTGCGCGGGCTCGGGCGTCGGCGAGTTGGAAATCACCGTCCAGCCCTCCGGTGCCGTCACGGTGAACTGGAAGGTGGCCTTCAGGTCGGGCTGCTCGAAGCTGGCGAAGACCCGCCGCGCGTCCGGCACCTCGAACTGGGTGTAGAGGTATGCCTGCTGATCGACGGGGTCGACGAAGCGGTGCAGTCCCTCACCGGTGTTGGTGTACGCGCAGTCCGCGGTCACCACCAGCTCGTTCGCGCCCGCCACCAGCCCCGGCAGCGCGATCCGTGAGTCGGCGAAGACCTCGGCCGGGTCCAGCGCCCGGCCGTTCAGGGTGATCTCGTGCACCGCCGGAGCCACCAGGTCGATGAAGGAGGCGGCCGGCTCGGCCGCGTCGAAACGCACCGCCGTCCGCGAGCGGAAGGTCCCCCCGTCCTGCGCCCCGCTCAGATCCAGCTCGATCTCGTAGGAGTCCACGGCGAGCAGCTCCGCTCGTTCCCGGGCCTCCTCGCGTGTCAGATTCGTGCCAGGCACCTGGTGATCTCCCCACTCTCGCGAATCCCGCGTTGTCGTCGTTCGGCCATCCTTCCACGCGCCGGGGATGGGCGGGCGTGCACGCCGCCCGCACCCCGGCAGGTGAACGCGAGGTGAGCGGCCGGGCGCCGGCCGGCGAGCGGGGTGTGACTGGGGAACGGCCTTGTGATCCATGAACGGGGATGGGCTTGCCGCGTTCCGCCCGCGTTCAGCCGCTGGACACCCCCGATGCGAAACATCCCTGGTGAGGGGCTGGAACCGATGGTTCTGCCCTCGACGCTCGGGGTCGCGTTTCACACCAGGAGAGGCACGCGCATGCACCGCAGCAGCCGACTGCAGTCGTTTGTATTCGACCGCCGCACCCTGCTCGCCACCGGCGCCGCCGGTACCGCCGCCGGAATCGGGATGGGTCTCGGACTGAACGGCGGCTCGGCCAATGCCGGCCAGCACACCCCGGCGCGGGCCGCCGGTGCGGGCC
>NZ_JBOHCV010000613.1:0-4235 GCF_050698815.1 Streptomyces sp. | reverse complement strand
CTCCCAGTTCGGCCAGTTCCGCCACATGCGCGGCGACGTCCTGCTGGCTGCGTCCGGAGTATCCGGCGTTGAGCAGGCGCGTCACGGTCACGGTGCGCCGGCTCTCGTCCGGCAGCGTGAAGGAGAGGCTGGGCATGGGGATTCCTCCAGGTCGGGCTGGTTCTCAAGCTGTTCTGCGCATATTCCGCGCCCCCGAAGGGTTGCGCATACGAGCTGTATACAGCAAGTATGCTCCACGTACCAAAGGTCCTGACGTGAGGGAGCCCCGTGGACCAGAACATGCCGCACCGGACGGCGGCCGATGAGCCGGGCCCGCAAGGCCCCGACCGCAGAACAATGACGAAGGCGTTCGTCGCCAGCCTCACCGGCACGTCGCTGGAGTGGTACGACTTCGCCGTCTACTCGGCCGCGTCGGCGCTCGTCTTCGGCAAGCTCTTCTTCCCCTCCGACGACCCGCTCACCGGCACGCTGCTCGCCTTCTCCACGTACGCCGTGGGCTACGTAGCCCGGCCCGTGGGCGGCTTCGTCTTCGGCCGCCTCGGTGACGTCATCGGCCGCAAGCGCGTGCTCGTCGCCACCCTCGTGCTGGTCGGGGTGGCCACCTTCCTGATCGGCTGTCTTCCCACGCACGCCGTCGCCGGCCCGGTGGCGCCCGCGCTGCTGGTCCTGCTGCGCTTCGCGCAGGGCGTCGGGGTGGGCGGCGAATGGGGCGGCGCAGTGCTGCTCTCCAGCGAGTTCGGCAACAGCAGACAGCGCGGCTTCTGGGCCTCGGCGGCGCAGGTCGGCCCGCCGGTCGGCAACCTCATGGCCAACGGTGCCCTGGCCGCCCTCGGCGCGATGCTGACGACGGAACAGTTCCTCTCCTTCGGCTGGCGGATCGCGTTCCTGCTCTCCGGCGTCCTGGTCGCCTTCGGGCTGTGGGTCCGTACGCACCTGGAGGAGACTCCGGTGTTCAAGGCGATCGAATCCGGCGGGGAACGCCCCGAGGCGCCCATCCGCGAGGTCTTCGCCACCCAGCGCAGGGAGCTGGCCGCCGCGATCCTCTGCCGGGTCGCGCCCGACGTCCTGTACGCGATGTTCACCGTCTTCGTCCTCACCTACGCGACCGAGCAGCTCGGCATGCCCCAGAGCGAAGCGCTCACGGCCGTGCTGCTGGGCTCGGGACTGCAGATCTTCCTGATCCCCCTCGCAGGTGCCCTCTCCGACCGCTGGAACCGCCGGCACATGTACCTGACCGCGGCGATCGCCGCCGCGGTGTGGCCGTTCGTCTTCTTCCCCCTGGCCGAGACGCGCTCCTGGGCGATGCTCGTGCTGGGCGTCGTCGGCGCGCTCGCCATCCACTCCCTGATGTACGGGCCGCAGGCGGCCTTCATCGCGGAACAGTTCAGCCCGCGGCTGCGCTACACCGGATCCTCCCTCGCCTACACCCTGGCCGGGGTCATCGGCGGCGCCGTCGCCCCGCTGGTGTTCACGGCACTGCTCGGCACGTTCGGCACCTGGCTGCCGCTCGCGGGGTACATCGTGCTCGCGGCGGTCCTGACCGTGGCCGGCGTACTGCTGGGACGGAACGCGGACCACACCGAGGACGAGGAGTACACCAAGCTGGTCGGCGGGCGTTCCCCGGCCGACCCGGTCGACTCGCCCACGTGACCCGTCCCTTCCGTCCAGCCATCAGCCCGACCAGCCTCTTCAAGGAGGAGCAGTGACGACTCTGCGCATCGCGCTGTGCCAGTTCACCGCCGGTACCGACCCCGAGGACAACCTGCGCACCATGGACGCCCTCGCGGAGCGGGCGGCCCGGGAGGGCGCCCGGCTGGCGGTCTTCCCGGAGGCGGCCATGGCCCGCTTCGGGATTCCGCTCGGCCCCGTGGCCCAGCCGCTGGACGGTCCGTGGGCCGACGGAGTGCGGGACATGGCGCGTCGGCACGGACTGACCGTGGTGGCCGGGATGTTCACCCCGTCGCCCGACGGCCGGGTCACCAACACACTGCTGGCCACCGGTCCGGACGGCGAGACCTCGTACGACAAGATCCATCTCTACGACGCCTTCGGCTTCTCCGAGTCCGACACCGTCGCCCCCGGCACGAAGGTGGTCACCATCGATGTCGACGGCGTCCGGGTCGGCTTGGCGACCTGCTACGACGTGCGGTTCCCGGAACTGTTCCGGGCGCATGCCGACGCCGGCGCGATGCTGTCCGTACTGCCGGCCTCCTGGGGTGCCGGGCCCGGCAAGCTGGCGCACTGGGACCTGCTGACCAGGGCGCGCGCTCTGGACGCGACGGTGTGGCTGGCTGCGGTCGGCCAGGCGCCTCCCGGACCGGGGGCGGACATCCAGCAGCCCACCAAGGCGCCGACCGGAATCGGTCACAGTGTGCTCGTCGGCCCCGACGGGCGGATCAGGGAGGAAGCCGGTGAGGCACCCGAGCTGATCGTGGCCGACGTCGATGTGGCGGAGGTCGAGCGGGTGCGCCGGGCGGTGGCCGTACTGGACAACCGGCGCCTGTGACCGACGACCGGGCGGCAGGCCCCTCAGCCTTCAGAAAGGCCCCTCAGCCTTCACTAAGGATGAGCCGAGTCGCCGCGATGTGCTCGTCGATCGCGGCGCAGGCCAGATCCGCCCGCTCGGAGACCAACGCGTCGAGAATGCGCCGGTGCTCGACGCACACCTCGTCCTGGCGCCCGACGGAGCGGTAGAGGGCCGTGACGCCGGCGCGGACCTGGCGGCTGCGCAGCGCGTCGTACTGCTTCGCCATCAGCTTGTTGCCGGCCGCGACGATGAGCGTGGCGTGGAAACGGTGGTCGGCGGCGATGAACTCCTTGGCGGCCTCGCTGCCCCGCAGCTTGGCCTGTTCACCCAGGATCCGGTCCATCTCCGCGACCGGGGCGGTGCCGGTCGCGACCGTACGCCGCGCCGCGTAGCGCTCCAGCAGGGCGCGCATCTCCATCAGCTCGCCGATCTCCCGGCCGGAGAGCGGCGCGATGTAGGCGCCGCGCTTGGGCACCAGGCTGACGAGGTCCTCGGCGGCGAGCAGCAGCAGCGCCTCGCGGATGGGAGTGCGGGAGATGCCGAGACGGTCGGCGATCGTCTGCTCGGAAAGGAACTCGCCCTGCATGGCCGGATCGGTGAGCACGGTCTCCTTGAGGAACGTGTACGCCTTCTGCCGTCCGGACATCGCAGCCAGCTCTCATCATCCATGTGATTGCATACAACCTGTATACACAGCCTATCACGGCATCGACGACTGCCGTTGGGGTGGATGAGGCGCGGTCCGGTGGCGTGGTGCGCGGCAGGCACGGGGGTGCCTTCCTAAGGTCGGCGGCTGACGGGCCGCGTCGGTGACCTGACCAGCGAATGGGTGACGGCCCGTCACGTCAACGTCAGCGCCGTCCCCTTCCGTCGCCGGAGTCCCGTGAACACGTCCGCCCCAGCCGTAGGTCCACCCCCTGCCCGTTACGACGACCTGCGCGCACTGGTCTTCAACTGCACGCTCAAGCGGTCGCCCGAACGCAGCAACACCGAAGGGCTCATCGACTTCAGCCGCCGCATCATGGAGGCCCAGGGTGTGCGGGTCGAGGTGGTGCGGGCCGTCGACCACGACATCGCGACGGGTGTCTGGCCGGACATGACGAAACACGGCTGGGAGAGGGACGTCTGGCCCGGTCTCTACGAGAAGGTCCTGGCCGCGGACATCCTGGTACTGGCCGGCCCCATCTGGCTCGGCGACAACAGTTCCGTGACGAAGCGGGTCATCGAGCGCCTGTACGCCTGCTCCAGCCTCCTCAACGACGCGGGCCAGTACTCGTATTACGGGCGGGTCGGCGGGTGTCTCATCACCGGGAACGAGGACGGCGTCAAGCACTGCGCGATGGACATCCTCTACAGCCTCCAGCATCTCGGCTACACCATCCCGCCGCAGGCCGACTCCGGGTGGATCGGTGAGGCCGGCCCGGGGCCGTCGTACCTCGACCCGGGTTCAGGCGGTCCGGAGAACGACTTCACCAACCGCAACACCACCTTCATGACCTGGAACCTGCTGCATCTGGCCAGAATGCTGAAGGACGCGGGCGGCGTGCCGGCCTACGGCAACCAGCGCACCGCCTGGGACGCGGGCTGCCACCACGACTACGAGAATCCCGAACACCGGTGAGCGGCCGGTGAGTTTCCGGTACGGGACGGGTTCGTACGGGCAACACCCCAGGCGGAGCGGCCTCTGACCGGCATGACGGTCAGAGGC
>NZ_JBOHCV010000612.1:0-13288 GCF_050698815.1 Streptomyces sp. | reverse complement strand
GTTGCGGGGATCGCTAGAGCCCGCCTTACGGACCGGGGCCTTCCGCCGTGTCAGGTGTGAGGTGTCGGTGTGATGCGTCAGCTCACAACTTGGGCTTGCGCACCGACAGGTGGAGCTCCCGCAGGCGGGACTCGTCCACCTCGCTGGGGGCTCCCATCAGCAGGTCCTGCGCGTTGCCGTTGAGCGGGAAGGCGATCGTCTCGCGGATGTTGGGCTCGTCCGCGAGCAGCATCACGATGCGGTCGATGCCCGGGGCGATGCCGCCGTGCGGCGGTGCACCGAACTTGAACGCGCGGAGCATGCCGCCGAACTCGCGCTCCACGTCCTCCTTCGCGTAGCCCGCGATCGCGAACGCCTTGTACATGACCTCGGGTTCGTGGTTACGGATGGCGCCGGAGGACAGCTCCACACCGTTGCAGACGATGTCGTACTGCCAGGCCAGGATGGACAGCGGGTCCTGGGTCTCCAGCGCCTCGAGGCCGCCCTGCGGCATCGAGAAGGGGTTGTGGGAGAACTCGACCGCGCCGGTCTCCTCGTCCTTCTCGAACATCGGGAAGTCCACGATCCAGCAGAACCGGAAGACGCCCTCGGCGAAGTTCCCGGTCCGCCTGGCGGCCTCGACCCGGACCGCGCCCATGATCTTCGAGACCTCGTCGAACTCCTCCCCGGCGCCGAAGAAGACGGCGGTGCCGGGTTCGGCCTTCAGCGCCGACAGCAGGGCCGAGACGTCGGTTTCGGTAAGGAACTTGGCGATCGGGCCGGTGAGCGAGAGGTCGTCGTTGACGCGGACCCAGGCGAGGCCCTTGGCCCCGTGCTCGGCCGCGAACTCGCCCATCTGGTCGAAGAACTTGCGCGGCTGCCCGGCCGTGTCCGGCACCGCCAGCGCCCGTACGTGCTTGTCCGCGAAGGCCTTGAAGCCGGACCCGCGGAACACCTCGGAGACGTCCACCAGCTCCAGCTCGGCGCGCAGATCCGGCTTGTCGGTGCCGTACTTGAGCATCGCCTCGCGGAAGGGGACGCGCGGGAACGGCGAGGTGCACTCACGGCCGTCGCCAAGCTCCTGGAACAGCTCGGTCATCACCTTCTCGATGACGCCGAAGACGTCCTCCTGCTCGACGAAGCTCATCTCCATGTCGAGCTGGTAGAACTCACCGGGCGAGCGGTCCGCGCGGGCGTCCTCGTCGCGGAAGCAGGGCGCGATCTGGAAGTACCGGTCGAAGCCCGCGATCATCAGCAGCTGCTTGAACTGCTGCGGCGCCTGCGGCAGCGCGTAGAACTTCCCGGCGTGCAGCCGCGAGGGGACGAGGAAGTCGCGGGCGCCTTCCGGGGAGGTGGCCGACAGGATCGGCGTGGCCAGCTCCTGGAAGCCCTGCCCGGTCATCTTCTCGCGGATCGCGGCGATGACCCGGGAGCGCAGCATGAGGTTGCGGTGCATGCGCTCGCGGCGGAGGTCCAGGAAGCGGTACTCCAGCCGCCGCTCCTCGTTGACCCCGTCCTCGGCGTTGATGGTGAAGGGGATCTGCTCCGCGCCGCCCAGCACCTCCACGTCACCGCCGACCTCGACCTCGATCTCGCCGGTGGGCAGCTCGGGGTTGACGTTCTCGGCGCCACGGGCGCTGACCGTGCCGTCGACGCGGACGACGGACTCCTTCGAGAGCGAGCTGAGCAGCTCGTGCGCCGCGGTCTGCTCGGGCCGCACGACCAGCTGCACGATGCCGTAGTGGTCGCGCAGATCGATGAAGAGGATGCCGCCCAGGTTCCGCCGGTTGTGCAGCCAGCCGCTGAGCCGGACGCCGGCTCCGACGTCCGGGCCACGGAGCTCACCGCAGGTGTGGGAACGGTACCGATGCATCAGTCGTCCAGTCGTCGGCTCGGCGGTCACTTGGGATGGCCCTCAGACTACCGTCCTGGCCGCCTCACTCGCCCCGATGTCACCAACCCGCATAAAATGGGAAAATGCACACCGAGGACGTGCTGTCGGCCACCAGAATGGGCCTCTGGCGCTGGGAGAGCGCCACCGGCGCGACGAGCCTGGACAGCGTCGCCGCGCAGCTTCTCGGGCTCTCGGTCCGGCGGGACGGTGAGGGCACCGATCCCGGGCTGGGCGGCGGGGTGGGCATCGCGGCCGAGGGCGACTGGGCCGCGGTCGCGCTCTCCGAGCCCGCCTTCCGCTCCCGCATCCACGTCGTCGACTACGTGGAGCTACAGGCCATCGCCACCCTCGTGCTCGCCGAGCAGACGCTCGCTGAGGCGCTGGTGCGCGTCGTCGTCGAGGACTCGGTGCTGCGGACCATCCGCATCCGGATGCTGCCGCAGGGAGAGGGCGACACACTCGCCCTGACCGGCACCGTCGCCGAGGTGCCCGATACCAGCACGGCATGGCGGCCGACCACCGCCGACTGGCGGCGCAGCCGGGAGACCTTCCTGCTGGACACCGGCCGGGCGCTGTCCGAGGCGCGCTCCACCCCGGAGGTGCTGAGGGTGGCCACCTCGCTGGCGATGCCCGGCTTCACGCCCGACGGGCTCGCGGTCTTCAGCCTGCACGGCGACCAGCTCACGCTGGTCGGCAGCCAGGGCCAGCGGCCGGTGCCGCAGCGGCTGCAGTCCTTCATCGAGATGTCCGTCGACGCGGAGCACCCGGCGGCCAAGGCCGTCCGGTCGGGGCGGGCGGTGTACGTCGCGACCAGGCAGGACTACGCGCGCCGGTTCCCGGCGAGCTGGCCGCTGGCGGAACCGTTCGGCCGCCAGTCCTGGGCGTTCCTGCCACTGACCTCCGCGGGCCACACCACGGGCGCCTGGATGGCCGCCTTCCACCATCCGGTCGCCTTCACCCCGGACGAGCGGTCGGTGCTCACGACGGTCGCCCAGATGCTCGCCCAGGCACTGGCCCGTACGACCGTGCACGAGACGGAGCGGGAGCTGGCCGCGGGCCTGCAGCGCACGATGAAGCCCGCGCACGAGCCGGACATCACGGGGCTGACGGTGGCCGCCCGATATGTACCGACGGGCGGTGGTCTGCAGGTGGGCGGCGACTGGTACGACGTGATCCCGCTGCCGTCGGGCCGTACGGCGCTGGTGATCGGCGATGTGCAGGGTCATGACGTGCGGGCGGCCGGGATCATGGCGCAGCTGAGGATAGCGCTGCGGGCGTACGCCGCCGAGGGGCACCCGCCGGACGCGGTGCTGGCCCGGGCCTCGCGCTTCCTGTCGGGCATGGGACGCAGCCAGTGGCCGGTGAGCGGTGCCGACTCCAGGGCGGACAGATCGCCCGACGGCCCGCCCGGCGACTCGATCGACGGGCCGCTCGACGGCTCGGCCGACGACTCGATCGAGGACCGCTTCGCCACCTGCCTCTACATCGAGGCCGACCCGGTCAGCGGCACCCTCGACGTCGCCCGTGCCGGGCACCCCGACCCGGCGCTCTGGCTGGCCGACGGGACGATGCTGATCCGGTCCACCGCGGGCGGGCTGCCGCTGGGCGTCGAGCCCGACTCGGACTACCCGACGTCGCGGCTCGTCCTGGAGCCGGGCGAGACCCTGCTGGTGTGCACGGACGGGCTGCTGGAGACCGGCGGGCACACCATGGAGACCGGGTGGCGGCGGATCGCGGAGATCTTCGACGAGCAGGCCGAGGGCTCGGGCGCCCCCGAGGACATGGAGGAACTGGCCGACGCCTTGGTCCACTCCGTACAGGTTCCGCCCGCGCACCGGGTACCGGGCACGCCGCCCAAGCGGCGCGAGGACGACATCGCCCTGCTGCTGCTCGGACTGGACCCCCGCTACACCGCGGACCGGCTCGCGGCGAGGGCCGGCGTCGCGCGGCGTACGGTCCTCACCGTCCACCAGGCCGAGGCGGACCAGATCGGCGAGGCCCGGCACCAGCTGCAGGGCATGCTCTTCGACTGGGGCACCGACGACCAGATCGACGGTGCGGTGCTGATGCTCTCGGAGATGCTGACGAACGTGCTGCTGCACACGGACGGCGACGCCCGGATGGTCGCCGAGTGCAGCGGCACCCGCCCGGAGCGGCTGCTGCGGGTCGAGGTCGCCGACAACAGCGACTCGCTGCCGCACCGCCGGACGCCGGGCGAACTGGCGTCCTCGGGGCGCGGGTTGGTGATGATGGAGATGCTGGCGGGCGCGTGGGGGGTGGACCCGCGGGGCGAGGGCAAGCTGATCTGGTTCGAACTGCGGGAGAACGAGTCACCGCCCCAGTGGGCGTGACGCTCAGCCGTGCACCGGGTCAGCGAGAGACCCGGTCACCCGGTCACCCGTTCAGCCGTACATCCGGCGCATCGCGAAGTCGACCATCTCCTCGACCGCCTTCGCGTCGAAGACGACCCGGTGGTCGCCCTCCATGTCCAGCACGAAGCCGTACCCGGAGGGGAGCAGGTCCAGCACCTCGGCGCCGGTGATCACGAAGTAACGGGACTCCTTGCCCGCGTACCGGCGCAGCTCCTTGAGCGTGCTGAACATGGGGATCACCGGCTGCTGCGTGTTGTGCAGCGCCAGGAAGCCTGGGGTCTCACCGCGCGGGCAGTACACCTTCGAGGTGGAGAAGACCGACTGGAAGTCCTCGGACGTCATGGAGCCGCTGGTGAAGGCGCGTACGGTCTCGCGCAGCGAGGGCGGCGACGGCTCGGGGTAGAGCGGCTGCCCGGGGCCGGGCTGCCCCTGCTGACCGTAGGGCGGCGGGGGCTGCTGGGTGGCGTACTGCTGATGGCCAGGCTGCTGGCCGTGCTGCTGGTGGCCGTGCTGCTGCCCGCCGTGCGGGTAACCCTGCCCCGCGGACGCGGTCTGGTCGTAGCCGTACATGGAAGAAGAGTAACGAGTCACAGTTGGGCGATACGGGGTTGCTTCTTATTACCGACCGGTAGCATCATGGTCAACAGATACAGCTGACTACCTGTCCGTCGAGTGACAACGGAGCCGTCGCCATGGGGCACTACAAGTCGAATCTCCGCGACATCGAGTTCAACCTCTTCGAGGTGCTCGGGCGCGACACGGTGTACGGCACCGGACCGTTCGCGGAGATGGACGTCGAGACCGCGAAGGGCGTATTGGCGGAGATCGCCCGCCTCGCCGAGAACGAACTGGCCGAGTCCTACTCGGACGCCGACCGCAACCCGCCCGTCTTCGACCCGGAGACCGGCACCGCGCCGGTGCCGGCGTCGTTCAAGAAGAGCTACCAGGCGTTCATGGACGCCGAGTGGTGGCGGCTGGGCATCCCGGAGGAGATCGGCGGCACCACCGCGCCGCGCTCGCTGCTGTGGGGCTTCGCCGAAGCCGTGCTCGGCTCCAACCCCGCGGTCTGGATGTACGCGTCCGGCCCCGCCTTCGCCGGCGTCATCCACGACGAGGGCACCAGGGAACAGCAGAAGATCAGCAAGCTGATGGCCGAGAAGCAGTGGGGCTCCACCATGGTGCTCACCGAGCCGGACGCCGGCTCGGACGTCGGCGCCGGGCGTGCCAAGGCCGTGGAGCAGGAGGACGGCAGCTGGCACATCGACGGTGTGAAGCGCTTCATCACCTCCGGCGAGCACGACCTCTCCGACAACATCGTGCACTTCGTCCTCGCCCGCCCCGAGGGCCACGGCCCCGGTACCAAGGGCCTCTCGCTCTTCATCGTGCCGAAGTTCGACTTCGACTGGGACTCCGGCGAGCTCGGCGAGCGCAACGGCGTCTACGCCACCAACGTCGAGCACAAGATGGGCCTGCGCGTCTCCAACACCTGCGAACTGACCTTCGGGGCTGGGGGTCCCTCCCAGGGCGGAGCCTCTGGGGGAGAGCCCGCCAAGGGCTGGCTGCTGGGCGAGAAGCACGACGGCATCCGCCAGATGTTCAAGATCATCGAGTTCGCCCGGATGATGGTCGGCACGAAGGCCATCGCGACGCTCTCCACCGGCTACCTCAACGCACTGGACTACGCCAAGGAGCGCGTACAGGGCGCCGACCTGGCGCAGTTCACCGACAAGACCGCGCCGCGCGTCACCATCACCCACCACCCCGACGTCCGCCGCTCGCTGCTCACGCAGAAGGCGTACGCCGAGGGCATGCGCGCCCTGGTGCTCTACACCGCGTCCGTACAGGACGAGATCATGGTCAAGGAGTACCGCGGTGAGGACGTCTCCGCCGCGCACCGCCTCAACGACCTGCTGCTGCCGATCGTGAAGGGCTACGGCTCGGAGAAGTCCTACGAGCAGCTGTCGCAGTCGCTGCAGATCCTCGGCGGCTCCGGCTACCTGCAGGAGTACCCGGTCGAGCAGTACATCCGGGACGCCAAGATCGACACCCTCTACGAGGGCACCACCGCGATCCAGGGCCAGGACTTCTTCTTCCGCAAGGTCGTCCGCGACCAGGGCCAGGCACTCACCACGCTCTCGGAGGAGATCAAGAAGTTCCTGGCCGAGGCGAAGGGCGGCGAGGAACTGGAGGGTGCCCGTGAGGAGCTCTCCCGTGCGGCCGTGGACCTGGAGGCGATCGTCGGCGTCATGCTGACGGACCTGGCCGCCACCGAGAAGGACGTGAAGTCCATCTACAAGGTCGGCCTGAACACCACCCGCTTCCTGCTCGCCTCCGGCGATGTCGTGATCGGCTACCTGCTGCTGCGCGGCGCGACGGTCGCCGCCGAGAAGCTGGCCGACGCGGCGGGCGCCGGCGCCAAGGCCCTGTCCGCCAAGGAGACGGCCTTCTACCAGGGCAAGATCGCGGCTGCGAAGTTCTTCGCGGCCAACGTCCTGCCGGGTCTGGCCGTGCAGCGCGGACTGGCCGAGAACGTCGACTCGTCCCTGATGGAACTGGACGAGGCGGCCTTCTGAGCGGTCCCCCGTGTGACGTCTGATCCGGAACGTCCCGCTCCTCCCCGCCCGGGAAGAGCGGGACGTTCCGTGTTCGTATGCTGATCGGTATGAGCCGTACGAGCCCTGGCGCGCAGCGTCCACCGCACCGCTTCGACGGTGCCCACACCGACAGCCTGATCGGCTTCCTCGCGGATTCGCCCACGCCGTACCACGCGGTGCGCGGCGCCGCGGAGTTGCTGGAGAAGGCGGGCTTCCGGCAGCTGCACGAGACGGACGCCTGGGCCGGGGGCCCGGCCGGTTCGGCGGACTCCGCTGACGCGGCGGACGCGGCGGACGCAGCGGGCGGGCGCGGCCACTACGTGCTGCGCGGGGGCGCGCTGGTGGCCTGGTACGTGCCCGGAAACGCCGGCCCGGCCACCCCGTACCGCATCGTCGGCGCCCACACCGACTCCCCCAACCTGCGCGTCAAGCCCGTGCCGGACACCGGCGCCGACGGCTGGCGGCAGGTCGGCGTGGAGATCTACGGCGGCACCCTGCTCAACACCTGGCTCGACCGGGACCTCGGCCTGGCCGGACGGCTGACCCTGCGGGACGGCTCGACCCGGCTGGTGAACGTGGACCGGCCGCTGCTGCGCGTACCCCAGCTCGCGATCCATCTGGACCGGCAGGTCAACGACGGCCTCAAGCTGGACCGGCAGCGCCACATGACCCCGGTGTGGGGGCTCGGTACGGCGCGCGAGGGCGATCTGATCCGCTTCGTGGGCGAGGAAGCCGGCGTCCCGGCCGAGGAGATCACCGGCTGGGACCTGATGGCGCACAGCGTCGAGCCGCCCGCGTATCTGGGCCGGGACCGGGAACTGCTGGCGGGCCCGCGGCTGGACAACCTCCTCTCCGTGCACGCCGGTGCGGCCGCGCTGGCGGCGGCGGCCGGACGCGACGACCTGACGTCCATCCCCGTGCTGGCCGCCTTCGACCACGAGGAGAACGGCAGCCAGTCCGACACCGGCGCCGACGGGCCGCTGCTCGGCTCGGTGCTGGAACGTTCGGTCTTCGCCCGCGGCGGCTCCTACGAGGACCGGGCGCGGGCGTACGCGGGCAGCGTCTGCCTCTCCTCCGACACCGGGCACGCGGTGCACCCCAACTACCCCGAGCGCCACGAGCCCGGCCACCAGCCCGTCCCGAACGGCGGCCCGATCCTCAAGGTCAACGTCAACCAGCGCTACGCCACGGACGGTACGGGCCGTGCCGTCTTCGTGGCGGCCTGCGAGCGGGCGGGCGTGCCCTGGCAGACCTTCGTCTCCAACAACGCGATGCCCTGCGGAACGACGATCGGCCCCATCACCGCGGCCCGGCACGGCATTTCGACGGTCGACATCGGGGTGGCGATCCTCTCCATGCACTCGGCCCGCGAACTGTGCGGCGCGGCCGACCCCCACCTCCTCGCCACCTGCATGGGCGGGTTCTTGACAGGAGGAGGCCTGACGGCCTGAGCCCAACACCCCGCCTGGGTTCCCGTGTTGATTGAGTTCCCCGACGAGGGGTAACCGGCCCGTAGGGGAGCAGAGCAACCACCAACCAGAGGCAGGGATCCATGGGCATCGTCTTGTGCATCGGCATGCTGGCCGTGGGGGCCATCCTCACGCTGGCCGTGGACTGGAACACGGACGCCGTCAACATCGACGTGGTGGGCCTCGTACTGATGGCCGTCGGGCTGATCGGCCTGTGCGTGTACGTCAGCATCTTCAAGCGCCGCAGGACGCAGCCCCCGGGCCCCGCGGCGCCGGTGGTCGTCGAGGAGGACCACCACCACCTGGGCTGAGCGCGAGCGCCTGGGCTGAGCGCGAGCGCCTGGGCTGAGCGCCGGCGGCACGTGGCACACCATCCGGCCTGCCGGGTCCCACAGCGGACCGGGCGGGCCGTTGTGGTGTGCGCGTTCCGGCGCTGCACGGGGAAGGGGTGGGACATGAGATATCTCGTACGGGAACGCATCTTCGGAATCGGCGACGACTACTGGATCGAGGACGAGCACGGGCAGCGCGCCTTCCTCGTCGACGGCAAGGCGCTGCGGGTGCGGCAGACCTTCCAGCTCAAGGACGTTCAGGGGGAGGTGGTGGCCGTCATCCGCAGGAAGATGCTCAGCCTGTGGGAGTCGATGACGGTGGAGCGGGGCGGCGAGCAGCTGGTGACGGTGCGCAAGAAGCGGTTCACGCCGCTGCGCGACCGCTTCCGTGCCCGGCTGGCGGGCGGCGCGAAGCTGACGGTGCACGGGAACGTGCTCGACAAGGAGTACGACATCGAGGTCGAGGGCAGGCGGGAGGCCCGCATCTCACGCAAGTGGTTCCGGGTACGGGACACCTACGCCGTCGACATCGAGGCGCCGGACGCCGACGTGCCGATGCTGCTGTCGGTGGCGGTCTGCGTAGACGCCCTGACGCAGCAGCGCGGCGAGGGCTGACGACCCGGTGCGGGGGCGGCCGGGGTACGGGCGCCTGAAGTGACCGTCTCGTCCGGGTCCGGACGCATCTGGGACCGGGAAGCGCGCACCGTACCACCGGGCATGCATTCGAGGGGGTCGATTGCGCCTAGCATCGTCATTCAAAAGGACTGCCGGGGTGCCCTCGTGCGGCGTAACTTGAGAGCACCCAGACAGCGAACGTCCGTACCGTCCGAGGGGTCTCGTGACCGACCATCCAAGCCTGCAGCCTTACGTCGACGCCTGGACCGAGTCCATCGAAGCGATAACCGAGCTGGTCAAGCCTCTCGTCGAGGGCGAGTGGAACCGGCGGACCGCCTGCCCCGGCTGGTCGGTCCGGGATGTCGTCTCGCACATCATCGGCGCGGAGTGCGAACTGCTGGGCGATCCGCGCCCGATCCACACGCTGCCGCGTGACCTCTACCACGTGGTCGACGAGCCGAGCCGTCACATGGAGGTGCAGGTCGACGTGCGACGGCACCACACCGGACCGGAGATGACGGGCGAGCTGGAGTACACCGTCATCCGGCGCTCCCGGCAGCTGCGGAACGAGCGGCGCGGGCCGGACGCCGAGGTGCGGGACATCATGCCGGGCAGGGGCGGTTCGAAGGTCTCCCTCGAACTGCAGCTGCGGATGCGGGCGTTCGACGTGTGGGTGCACGAGCAGGATCTGCGCCGGGCGCTGGGCAAGCCGGGAAACCTGGACTCGGCGGGCGCGTACGTCGCCCGCGACCTGATGGTCCAGGGGCTGCCGAAGGTGGTCGCGAAGAAGGCGGGAGCCCCGCCGTACACGGTCGTCGTCATCGACGTCAGCGGCCCGGTGGAGTTCATGCGTACGGTGCGGGTCGGCGCGGACGGCCGCGCCACGGTCGACGGCAGCCCGTCCCTGGGCCCGACGGTGACGCTGTCGCTGGACTGGGAGACGTACGTACGGCTGGCCGCCGGGCGGGTGCGGCCCGACGCGGTAGCCGATCAGGTGAAGACCGAGGGCGACACCCGGCTGGCCGGCGCGATCCTGGCGGGCTTCGCGATCACGCCCTGACGGCCGGGGGCGATCACTGAGCGCCCGTCACCCGTCACCCGTCACCCGTCACCCGTCAAACCGGTACGTGCACCGCCTCCACGCGGCTGGCCACCACCCGCTCGTTCTCGCGGCGGTGCGCGCGGGGGCGGAGGCGGAGGATCTGCGTCACGCCCAGCGCCTCCAGCACGAAGACGCTCGCGAAGGCGATGCGGAAGTTGCCGCCGGTCAGGTCCAGCAGGACGCCGACGGCCAGCAGCGTCGTCATCGAGGCCGTGAAGCCGCCCATGTTGACGATCCCCGAGGCGGTGCCCTGCCGCTCGGGCGGGTTGGCCGGACGGGCGAAATCGAAGCCGATCATGGAGGCCGGGCCGCACGCTCCCAGCACCGCGCACAGCGTCACCAGCAGCCACATCGGCGCCTGACCAGGCCAGACCAGAACGGTGGCCCATACGGCGGCGGTGGCCGCCACCGTGCCGAGCGCGAGGGGGGCGCGGGCGGTGTGGTGACGGGCGATCACCTGTCCGTAGACCATGCCGACGACCATGGTCGACAACACGACGAGGGTCAGGAGTTCACCCGCCGCGGGGCGCGAGAGCCCCTGCGCCTCGACCAGGAAGGGCATGCCCCACAGCAGCAGGAAGACCATGCCGGGGAACTGGGCCGTGAAGTGCACCCACATGCCCAGCCGGGTGCCGGGCTCGCGCCATGCCCGCTGGATCTGGCGGCGTACGTAGCCGCCCTCCAGGTGCGGCACGGACGCCGGCGCGTACCCTTTCGGGTGGTCCTTGAGGAAGAGCAGCACCAGCACCAGGATCAGCACGCCGCCCAGCGCGCTGCCCGCGAAGGTCGGGGTCCAGCCGAAGCTGCCGAGCAGCCGGGCCAGCACCAGCGTGGTGACGAGGTTGCCCGCCACGCCGATGAGCCCGGCGACCTGCCCGACGATCGGGCCGCGCTTGGCGGGGAACCAGCGTGCCCCCAGCCGCAGCACGCTGATGAAGGTCATCGCGTCGCCGCAGCCCAGCAGGCCGCGGCAGGCCAGCGCCGCCGCGTAGGAGTCGGCGAACGCGAAGCCGAACTGCCCGGCGGTGAAGAGCAGCACGCCCAGCGTCAGCACCTTCTTCGTGCCCAGCCGGTCGACCAGCAGCCCGACGGGTATCTGCATCCCGGCGTAGACGAGCAGCTGAAGGATGGAGAAGGCGGAGAGGGCGGAGGCGTTGATGTCGAAGCGCTCGGTGGCGTCGAGACCGGCGACGCCGAGGCTGGTGCGGTAGGTGATCGCGACGAAGTAGACGGCGACGCCGAGGCCCCAGACGGCGACGGCTCGACGGCCGCCGGGCGGATCGGTGTGCACCGCGATGCCATGGGGCGGGGCAGCGGTCACCGCACATCACCGTGGACCAGGTCCCGTACCCGGGTGACGTGCCGGCGTACGGCGCCGGCGGCGGCGTCCGCGTCACCCGCGCGCAGCGCCGCAGTGATCCCGGCGTGCTCGGCGATGCTCTTGGCGATCCGGTCGGGATGGGCGTGCATCATGGCGACGCCCATCCGCAGCTGCCGGTCGCGGAGTTGGTCGTAGAGCCGGGTGAGGATCTCGTTGCCGGTGCTGCGGACGATCTCCGCGTGGAAGCAGCGGTCGCTCACCGCGAACGCGGTCAGGTCACCGGCGGCGGCGTGGCCGCGCTGCTCGGCCAGCAGCTCCTCCAGCCGGTCGATCAGCCCCGCCCGTACGGGCGTCGAGGACTTGCGCACCGCGTGCGTCTCCACCAGCAGCCGCGTCTCCACGACGTCGGTGATCTCCTGCGCCGAGACGGGCAGCACGAGCGCGCCCTTCTTCGGATAGAGCTTGATCAGCCCCTCGGACTCCAGCCGGAGCAGCGCCTCCCGTACGGGCGTGCGCGAGACCCCGACCGCGTCGGCGAGCTCGCCCTCGGTGAGCAGCATCCCGCCCTCGTAGCGGCGCTCGAGCACGGCCTGCTTGATGTGCGCGTAGACCCGCTCGGCGGCGGGCGGCTGCCGCGCGGCGACGGCGAGAGGGTCAGTGGAGACGGACATGTGCACAGCTTAGATACAACACAGACGCATGCCACATCCGATTCCGCCATGCGGACGGAACGGCAGCGCCCGGTCCGGGCCCACGGGCCCCGGACCAGGGTGAACACACCGATGCCGGGCACGTCCCCCGCAGGGGGCGTGCCCGGCATCACAGCGTTCCGTCGTGCCCGGCCCGTCAGGTCCAGGTCATCAGCCGCTTGGGCTGTTCCAGGACCGCCGCCACATCGGCCAGCAGTTTCGAACCCAACTCGCCGTCGACCAGCCGGTGGTCGAAGGAAAGGGCGAGGGTGGTGACGTCGCGCGGCTTGACCTTGCCCTTGTGCACCCACGGCTGCTGCTGCACCCGGCCGAAGGCCAGGATGGCCGACTCGCCGGGGGGGATAATGGGCGTACCGGTGTCGACGCCGAAGACGCCGACGTTGGTGATGGTCACCGTGCCGCCCTGCATCGCCGCCGGGCTGGTCTTGCCCTCACGGGCGATGGAGACCAACTCGCCGAGCGCCGCCGCCAGTTCGGGCAGCGTCTTGGCGTGAGCGTCCTTGATGTTCGGGACGATCAGGCCGCGCGGGGTCGCCGCGGCGATGCCCAGGTTGACGTAGTGCTTGTGCACGATCTCCTGATTCGCCTCGTCCCAGGCGGCGTTGACCTCCGGGTGACGGCGCAGCGCGACCAGGAACGCCTTGGCGACCAGCAGCAGCGGGTTGACCCGCACTCCCGCCATGTCCGGGTCCTGCTTCAACTCCCGTACCAGCCGCATCGTCCGGGTCACGTCCACGGTCACGAACTCCGTGACGTGCGGTGCGGTGAAGGCGCTGTGCACCATGGCCTGCGCTGTCGCCTTGCGCACACCGCGCACCGGCACCCTGGTCTCGCGGGCGGCGTCCCCGGCCGGCGCCGTGACCGCCGCCGTCCGCGACGGACCCTCGACCGGTGCGGGCG
>NZ_JBOHCV010000611.1:0-4253 GCF_050698815.1 Streptomyces sp. | reverse complement strand
GGAGTGGGTGGTTCGCTCCAGGAGTGCCTCAGCCGCGTTGGCCGAGAACTACGCCGGACTCCCCATCGGCTACTGAGCGCTGACCGGTCACGCACCACGCCCGGATCGTGCGCTGATCTTGCCCGGAGACAAAAGAAGCCCGCTGACCTGGAGATTCGCTCTCCGTCAGCGGGCTTCTCGATGCTGTCGGGTGTCACAGGGCTGGGTCAGCCGTCTGGTGGCTCAGGACACCGGCTAACTGCCTCTGGTGAGGCCACGGAGGCAGTCGGCGAGGCTTTCGCGGTGCTCGTGGAGTGTTTCGGGGGTGACTCCGTCCGCGGTGACGGACACGAGGTGATCGGTGGCCGCGCGTAGTGCCGAGCTCAGGGCGGCGGCCCGCATGCGGACTTCGAGCGTGTGCACCGGCATGCCCGTGCGCTCGGCGAGCACGTCGACGAAGACGGATTCCACGCGCTCCCCCAGCGCGAGGTGGGTGGCGCGCAGCACAGGTTCGGCGTGCGTCATGCGGACCAGGCCGAAGACCGCATCGAGATCGGGCCATGTGGAGTCGAGTACGGGCGTGTAGGCCGCACGCAGATGTTCGGCCAGCTCCAGTTCCGGTGGCCACGTGCGCAATACCGCTTCGAAGGCGTCGATCGTCTTCGTGAGCAGTGGCTCGATACAGCTTTCCTTGCTGCGGAAGTAGCGCCACAGCGTCCGCTCGGACACCCCGGCGGCGCTTGCGATCTGGTCACCCGATGTCGCGGCCACACCCTGCTCGCGGAACAGCCGCACCGCGAGGCGGGAGATCTCGAGCCGCTGCTGCTGGCGTTGCCGGTCGCTCACCGGTGGACGACCGCGGCGGGTCTTGCGGTCGTTCAGCTCAGCCACTGAGACCTCCGTCGGGCGATCGGGGATGGCGCCGAACACCGTAACCTACGACACATTTATTGACCGTAACTGTCATAAAAACGTAGCTTCGGGCTTCCAGAGAGATGGGAGAGCCATGAGTGTTGCTGCCGCCCCCCGGCGCCTGCCCTTCGAGAGGCCGAACGTGCTCGACCTCGCGCCGCTGTACGAGATATTGCGCCGCGAAGCGCCGGTCACCCCGGTCACCACCCCCGTCGGCGATCCCGCCTGGCTGGTCACACGATTCGACGAGGTACGCGCGCTGCTCGGCGACAAGCGGCTCGGGCGCTCCCACCCCGAACCCGAGCAGGCGTCGCGCATCTCGACCGCCGCAGTGCAGGGCGGCCCCATGGGCGACTACGAGACCGAGGAAGCCGACCACACGCGGCTGCGCCGCCTGCTGACCCCGGCGTTCTCCGCCAAGCGAATGCGGGCGCTCACCGAGTACATGCAGGCCCTTGTGGACGGCTACATCGACCGGCTGGAAACCGAACAGGCCGCAGATCCGGACGGGGTCGCCGACCTGCACGCCGGACTGGCCCTGACGCTGCCGGTCGCGGTGATCTGCCGATTGCTGGGCGTGCCCGAGAGCGACCGCGAGCACTTCCGATCGCTCTCCTACCGCATGGCCAACTACGCCAGCAGCGGCGACGACGCCTACCAGGCGTGGAACGAGTTCAACGGATACATGAGAGGGCTGGTCGAGACCAAGCGCGCCGAACTCCGCGAGGACGTCATCTCAGACCTCGTACGCGCCCAGGAGGAGGACGAGGAGTTCGACTACGACGAGATGATCAGCCTCTGCGTCGGACTGCTCTTCGCGGGACACGAAACCACGGCCAACCGCATCGGACTGGGCACGCTGTTCCTGCTCACCCAACGTGAGCACTGGGAGGACCTGACCGCCGACCCCGCCGGCCGGATCGACTCCACCGTCGAGGAGATCATGCGTCTGGGGGCGCCGGGCGACCTCGGCCTGCTGCGCTACGCCCACACCGACCTCGACATCGCAGGCGTCACCATCCTCCGCGGCGATGCCGTCATCCTGTCGATCAACGCCGCCAACCGCGACCGGTCCGTCTACTCCGACGCCGAGGCCTTCGCCCCCGACCGTGAAGAACGCAGCCACCTCGGATTCGGTCATGGCCCGCACTTCTGCATCGGGGCCAGCCTCGCCCGCACCGAACTGCGCATCGTCTTCGCAGCCCTCGCCCAGCGCCTCCCAAGCCTGCGCCTGGCAAGGAACATGAACGACCTCGAGGTGTGCACCACCATTACCGGCGGTGTCACCGAACTGCCCGTGACCTGGTAACCGCGCCACCGCGAAGGGACACCATGAAGGTAACCGTCGACCAGGAAACGTGCGTCGGCTCCGGTCAATGCGCGCTGGCCGCCGCGGACGTTTTCGACCAGCGAGACGAGGACGGCATCGTCGCCCTGCTGGATCCCGCCCCGCCGGGAGGTCTGGCCGCCGACGTCAACGATGCCGCGGCGATGTGCCCGGTCCAGGCCATCACGGTGGAGGAATGACCGCGGGACCTCCCCCGGGCCGGGCCCGCATCCCCTCCCGACTATCGTGCGCCGAGTGCCTCCGCGAGCACGACAAAACCCGCTGACCTGGAGAAATTCCCCTGTCAGCGGGCTTCACCCTGCTGTCGGGACGGCGGGATTTGAACCCACGACCCCTTGACCCCCAGTACATCGCGGTAGGCGTTGATGCAGGTCGGAGTACACACGACACACGCAGCCCTGTTCTGTTGAGCTCGGACCGTTCGGCCACGCGCACAGCTTGTGGTCCCCAAGTGGTCCCCGAATTCGATTACGCCTTTGCGGCTGCTCAACATGCGGGTTTTGCACGCCGGTAGTTGGCGGTGGACCAGCAACCTCGGACCTGATCCCGATGACCTCGCATGTGGAGTGCGTCGCCGTTCTGGAGCCGGTCCGAGAGGGCGTTTGACCTGCCGTTTTCTGGGCAATGGCTGTCGGTTCGAACTGTTTTCGGTGGTCGCAACAGGTGGACGCGGAGAACGCTGCCTGAGCTGCGGTTTCCGGTGCTCCGGTGGCGGTTTGCGCGAGGGGCCGCAGCGATTCCCGACGCACGGATGACGCACGTTCTGATGGAGTGTCAGGTGCGATTGGAGTGCTGCTGGCTCATGGCTGGCTGTTCGGCAGCCAGGCTGCGCGGTGACCTGGGTCAGCCGCTCTCCAGGCGCGCGGCCGGGAGCGTCGAGAATCGCTGAGACCGTATCGATCCCTGGTATTCGGTGCCGTGTGCATTGAGAAGTGCCAGGCCAACTTGCCCTTGGAGGTGAGGCGAGGCTGTGGCTTTCGCGAGCTGCCAAGTGCTGTTGCAGGGGACGTTGACCTGCCCAGGTCCTGCCGTCTGAGTTCGGGTCTCATGTCGCCGCGCGGGTGTGTCCGATGAGAGTCACTGCCCCTCATCGCAAAGTGACGAAAGTGCTTCCGTAATGTTCCGGGTTGGCATACTCTGCGGGAATTACCGCACGTCAGACTGCAGCGGTCTGAAGCGCGGCGGAGGTGTCATGGGTGGGGACCCGTTTCTATCAGCAACGGTTGGCGAACGTGGGGGGCCGGAGGTGTCGTCGATGCCTCGCGATAGGGCGCAGGTGCCCGATCCGTACGGTGACCGGCCTCTGTTGACTTCTGCAATGACGAAAGGCTATGACGCCGTACCTGGCGAAGAACGGGATCGGTTGCGGCGCTATCTGGAAGCGGTTGTCGTGGCCCGCCCGGCGCCCGTGCATACTGCCGTCGCCTTCAACGCCGTGTACTTCGGGTACGACCTCGGCGGCGACGGCTACGGAGGGAGCCCGCTCTGTCTCGACGACTTCCCTGTGATCACCTTCGGCGAGTGCGCTCCCGTGCTCCCGGTCGGTGCAATGGTGTGTGTCGCCACCGGGTCGGACCCGTTGTACGCCGAGATCGTCTATCGGGAGGGTGCCCACCCAGATGCGGGCGCCGGACGGCTTCCGCCAGGCGCTGGCCGACATCCTCACTGTCAACGCCACTCTGGTCGGGCAGCAGCAGAACGCCGAGATGCGGGCCCTTGCGGGAGCGGGCTTCGAACAGAACGAGGAGATCAAGAAGATCTCCGCCTGGGCGGCCATCCTCTTCGCCCCGACCCTCGTCGGCACGATCTACGGCATGAACTTCGATGAGATGCCGGAGCTGCGCTGGGTCTTCGGTTATCCCTTCGCCCTCGGCCTGATGGCGGTGGTCTGCGTCAGTCTGTACATCATCTTCAAGCGGCGAGACTGGCTCTGAGTCGTCACCGCGGGAACGGATGCACGTAGGCTTGCCGCTCTTTTCCCGGGTGTGGTGATGCCCGCCGCCTCGTACGAGGC
>NZ_JBOHCV010000610.1:0-9155 GCF_050698815.1 Streptomyces sp. | reverse complement strand
CCTCGGTACGGTCATGGAGATGGCCGACCGGGTGATGGTGATGTACGCGGGCGAGATCGTCGAGGACCAGCCCTCGGCCGACATGGTCGCCGACCAGCTGCACCCCTACAGCGCGGGCCTGCTCGGCTCGTACGCCGACCCGCGCGACGAGGTCGTCCAGGTCGCGTTCATACCCGGCCGGCCGCCGGACCTCTCCCGCGAGCACGCCGGCTGCCTGTTCGAGCCGCGCTGCCCGGTGTCGGTGGACGCCTGCCGTACGCAACACCCCGAACTGCTGCCCGCTGCGCGGGGACAGGCCCGGTGCCTGCTGGTGGAGCAGTCCCCGGACGACGGCGCACCGCTGCGGGAGGTGGCGCCGCTCGACCAGCTCGGAGCGGTCTTCTCCGCCGATACCGAAGACCACGCCCGGGGCGCGGCGGATGCGGCACCGGTGCTGGTGGTGGACGGCGTCGGCAAGACGTACCGGACGAAGCGCGGCATGACGACCACGACCACCCGGGCCGTGGACGACGTGTCCTTCGAGCTGCGGCCGGGGCGGGTCAGCGCCCTGGTGGGCCAGAGCGGTTCCGGCAAGACCACCATCGCCCGTCTGCTGACCGGGGTGGAGCGGCCGACCGAGGGGTCCGTCCACTTCAAGGACGTCCGGGTGGACAAGCTGCGGCGCCGGGCCCTGCGCCGGTTCCGGCGGCACGTCCAACTGGTCTTCCAGGACCCGTTCTCGGCGCTGAACCCCACCCGGACGGTCGCCTACGCGATCGGCCGCCCGCTGCGCAACTACCTCGGCATGGACCGCGAGCAGGCCCGCACCCGGGCGGCCGAACTCCTGGAGACCGTGGGCCTGAGTCCGGCCGGGCAGTACCTGGACAAGCTCCCGAGCCAGCTCTCGGGCGGGCAGCGCCAACGCGTGGTCATCGCCCGGGCCCTGGCGCCCGAGCCCGAGATCCTCGTCGCCGACGAGCCGATCTCGATGCTCGACGTCTCCATCCGCGCCGAAATCATCGAACTGCTCGACCGGCTCGTCCGCGACCGCGGCATCGCGATGCTCTACATCACCCATGACCTGCTCAGCGCCCGACTCCTCGCCGACGAGGTGATGGTGCTCAACCAGGGCGTGATGGTCGAACACGGGCCCACGCTGACGGTGATCGGCGAGGCCAAGGACCCGTACACGCGCAAGTTGCTCGCGGCGATCCCCCGTCCGGGCGCGATGCGCAAGCGGGCTCCGGACCGGCGACCCGACGGGACGGGAGGGTCCCGGAGCGCGGAGAAGCAGGTGCACGCCGGGAGCTGATCCCGGACGGCCGGGGAACGATCCCGGCCAGGCCGCCTCCACGAGTGGCTCACCGCAGCCAGGCGGTACCGGGTGAGGGAAGCCGGCCGTGTTCGTCCAACGGGCGGCTGTTCGCGAGCAGTTCGGATCCCCATGCGTCCAGCGGCAGTGGCTCGGCGCCGGTGTTCAGGACGCAGGTGGTCCCGCCGCGCCGGAAGGCCAGCACGCCGTCCGGCGCGGGCAGCCATGTCGGCCACGGGGCGTCGCGCAGCGCGCTGTTACGGACCGGCAGCGCCGCCCGTACCACCCGCAGGGGTGACCAGGGTTCGACGCGCTGGTCCTGCACGCTGCGGTCGCCCCATCCCGGCGGTTGCGGCAACCAGGTGCGTACGCCCGGTCCTTGGGGTGAGAACCCGTGGTGCCCGTCCTCCGCACGGGTCCAGGGCAGCGGTACCCGCGCGCCGTCCCGGCCCCGTTCGGTGCCGCGCGAACGCCACCAGGTGGGGTCGCGCAGGTCGTCGTCCGCGAGCTCCACCTCGGGGAGCCCCAGCTCGTCGCCGGCGTACAGGTAGGTCGCGCCCGGCAGTGCGAGCAGCACAAGCAGCACCGCCGGCGCACCCTCGGGCCCCCACCGGGTGGCCGCGCGGGTGACGTCGTGGTTGCCGTGCGGCCACGCGGGGCGTCGTCCCTGCCGGGCGGCGGCGTCCAGGTATCCGCGCACGACCGTACCCAGCGCCCCGGCGTCGAGCGGGGTGAACACCAGGTCCATGGCGAACGCCTGCTGCAGTTCGTCCGGACGCGTGTACGGCTCCCCCACCCAGGGCGGACCCCAGATCTCGGCCACCCCGAACCGGTACGGGCGCTCGGCCAGCACCTGTGCGAACCGGCGGTGGACCCGGTGCACTTCGGGGCGGTCGCTGTACGGGTGGTCGTCGCCGGGGTGACGTTCCCCCGCGGGCACCGGGGGGTATCCGGGCGCCTTGGCCAGGGCTCCGGCTGCGTCGAAGCGCAGGCCGTCGAAACCCCGGTCGAGCCAGAAGCGCACGGTGCGCTCGACGTCGGCGGTCACGTCGGGGTGCTCCCAGTTCAGGTCGGGCTGCTCGACGTCGAACAGGTGCAGATACCACTCGCAGTCGCCGAACGGCTCCCACGCGGGGCCGCCGAACAGTGACTGCCAGTCCGAGGGCGGGCCGTCGCCACGGCCGGGGGCGACGTGGTAGCGGGCGCGCGCCGGGTGTCCCGGGCCGCCGCGCCGGGCCTCCTCGAACCAGGGGTGGTGCGTGGACGTGTGGTTGGCGACCACATCGCCGACGACGCGGAGGCCGCGTGCGTGCGCCTGCTCCAGCAGTTCGTCGATGTCACCGAGCGTGCCCATGACGGGGTCGACCGCTCTGTGGTTGACGACGTCGTATCCGGCGTCAGCCTCCCCGCTGACGTAGAACGGGTTGAGCCACAACGCCTCCACGCCCAGTTCGACCAGGTGGTCCAAGTGCTCCAGCACGCCGCGCAGGTCACCCGTGCCGTCGCCGTCGGAGTCGGCGAAGCTGCGCAGATAGACCTGGTAGACGACGGCGTCACGCCACCACGGCGGGGCGTCGTTCATGGTGTCGCTCCGGGTCCGGTGGGCAGGGGCATCAGTTCGATCAGGCTCAGCGCACTCGTCGGCAGGTCCAGCAGCAGCCTCGCGGTCCCGCCGGGACCGACGTCGACCGGCTCGTGCGGCAGTTCGGCCAGGACGTCGAGGCCGGCCAGCGCCTTCCACTGCCGCTCGTCGGGCCAGTCCCCGACACCGAGGTCGGCGGCGTGCCGCGCCAGGTGTGAGTGCTGTGGATCCACACGTCGGTGCCGTACCGCGTACCGGCCCGGGGGAAGCGCCGCCACCTCGATGCTCACCGCGCGGCGCAGGTCCGCACGGTCCTGTGCCCAGTCGTGTTGCTGCAGGGTGCCGTTCCAGACGGCGATGGCGAGCCGGGCCGGTTCTCCATCGGAGGGGTCCGCGCCGGAGGGATCCGCGCCGGAGAAGTCGGCGCCGGCCCAGGCCTGCACCAGCGACTCCGCGCCGTCGCCTTCCAGCGTGACGCCGACCTCCTCGTCCCCGAGCTGTTCCAGGGCGTGCAGCGCCCAGAACCGGGGCTTGGCGAGCCCGCCGACGCTGAGCAGGCCGAACCCGCCGTGCACCAGGCGCGGCGGGCGTCCCAGCTCCTCGAAGTGGTCGCTCGCCACCCAACAGGCCACCGTCGCCCCGGTGCGGGCGGCGGCTAGCATTCCGCGCGCGGTGAAGGTCCCGGTCCAGGGATGGTCGTTGACGGGGGCGAAGTGGGTCGGGGTCGGGCCCCACTCGGTCCACCAGACCGCGGTGCCGGCGCGGCCGTGCCGCTCCAGGACGGGCCGCACGTCCAGCGGGGGAATCCCGTACGCGTGCGGAGTGAGGATGTCGAGGGCGGAGCCGGAACCGTCCACGTGCTCCAGCAGGGCGTCGAGCCAGCCGGCCGCCGCAGTGGCGGGACCCGCGACGGGCAGCGTCGGGTGCGCCCGGCGGACGGCCCGGGCCGTCGCGTCGTACAGGCGCAGGTAGTCCCGCTGGTCGCCGGTCCAGAAGCATCCGAGGTTGGGTTCGTTCCAGACCTCGAGCACCCACCCGCGCTCCAGCTCCTCGTCCCCGTACCGCTCTCGCAGGTGGGCGACGAACGCCTCCACCAGGCCGGCCCAGCGCTCCAGGTCGCGGGGCGGGTCCGCGAGCCCGGCCACGGTGATCTCGTGGTGGGGAGGGTCGGCCAACGCCCTTGGTGTGAAACCGAGTTCGAGCACGGGACGCAGTCCGGTGCCGAGCACCGTGTCCAGGACCGTGTCCAGCGCCGCGAAGTCGTGCAGCGGAGTGCCGTCCACGTCCTCGCGGTACACGCCCAGATCGTCGCCGAGGGTGCCGTGCGCGCGCACCCTGCGCACCCCCAGCCGCTCGTGCACCCGGGCGAGCGCCTCCACGGACTCCACGCCGATCGGACGCCCGCCCGTCTCGTCGCGGCACAGCAGATGGCTGAGGTGCTCACTTCCGACGCAGGCCCGCCACGGCCGCGGCAGCGGGCCGCGACGGTCGGCGGTATCCACCCGTACGGCCACCTCGGTCGCCGGCGCCGAGCGGTCGTGGGCCAACGGCACGGCGTGCACCGGCTCCCCGGGGGCGCCGGGCCCGTCCTCGATGCGGCCGACCGCCGCGACCGCGTACCAACCGCCCGCACCGGCACGGGTGTCCGCGTACGGCAGGCACGGCACGACCAGCAGGTCACCACCCCCGTGGTCCAGTGGCGTCAGCGCGTCAGGGCGATCGCCGTGGTGCACGACGTACCCCACCGCGTCGTCGACCGCCGGCCAGGTCAGCGTGACCTGGCCGGTCCCGGCGACCGCGTCGAGGCGGGCCGGCGGAGCCGCCTGGCCCACCATCAGGGGCTGACCTTCACCAGCACCGCGGCCGGCTGCGGCAGGTCGAGCTCGAGGAGGGCCGCGCCCGTGGTGTGCCGCAGGGCCGCGGGTTCGGCCACCAGCGTGTCCGCCGCGCGGAGCTGGTCCCACTGCCGGTCGGTGGGCCACTCGCCCACGCCCAGCCGTCCGGCCAGGGTGGTGACGTCTCCGTGGTCGGCGTCCAGTCGCGTGACCTCGGCCGTGGCGCCCTCGCCGAGGCCGTACAGGCGCAGCCGGACCGTGCGGGCCAGGGCGGCGTCGCCCTGGGCCTTGTCCTGGTCCAGGGTGTGGTTCCAGATCAGGATGCTGAGCGATCCGTCGTCGTGGCGGGAGGCCCAGGTCTGCACGAGACCGTCGGCCCCGTCGCCGGTCGCGGTCACCGGCAGTTGCGTGCCGCCGAGTCGGGAGAGCAGGTGCAGGGCGTGGTACCGCGCCTTGGCGATGCCGCCCACGGTGATCAGGCCGAATCCGCCGTGCAGCAGCCTCGGTGGCCGGCCGAGCTCCTCGAAGTGGTCGCTGGCCACCCAGTACGACAACGCGTCCAGCCGGCCAGCGGCGGAGCGCATGCCGTGCAGCAGGAAGGTCGCCGACGAGACGCTGTCGTTCACGGGGTTGAAGTGCGAGGGGGTGACGCCCCATTCGGTCCACAGGATGCGTGCCGTACTTCCGTAACGCGCCAGGGTGGGGCGCAGGTCCAGCGGCGCATTGCCGTAGGTGTGGGTGGTCACGAAGTCGACCGGCGCACCGGAGTGGCCGGCGTGTTCGAGCAGTTCGTCCACCCAGCCGGCGGCCGCCGAGGACGGCCCGCCCACCGCGAGCCGCGAGTCCACGGCCTTGATCGCCGCCGCGGTCACGTCGTACAGCCGCATCCAGTCGTCGCGCGTGCTGGACCAGAACACCGAGAGGTTGGCCTCGTTCCAGACCTCGAAGTCCCAGCCGAGCACCTCGTCGTGGCCGTACCGGTCCATCAGGTGCCGTACCAGGGCGCTGATCAGGTCGGCCCAGCGGTCCCAGTCCCTGGGCGGGGAGACGATGCCGCCGTACTCGAAGACGATCCGCTCGGGGTCGCTCGCGAGGTCACGCGGCATGAAGCCGAGCTCGACGCAGGGCCGCAGGCCGATCGCCATGATCCGGTCGTAGACCTCGTCGACGCGTGTGAAGTCGTGCACGGGCTCGCCGTCGACCTCGCGGTAGACGCCCAGGTCGTCGTGGAGGATCGCGTGTGCCCGGACCGTGTGGACGCCGATCTCGTCGTGCACCCGGCGCAGGGCGGCCTCCAGTTCGGTGCCGATCACCCGGCCGCCGGAGGTGTCGGTGCAGAGCAGCTGGCTCAGGCGTTCGCTGCCGATCATCGGTTGCCACGGGCGCGGCAGCGGCTCACCGGCGGCCGCCGTGTCCACCGTCAACCCGACCTCGGGGGCGGTCGCTTCGGCCGGCGACGAGGCGCCGGTCACGGCCTTGCCCAGGCCGCCGCACGCCGTCACGGTCGGGACGGAAGCGACGGCGTAGTCGTAGGAGGTGCCCGGCTCGCCGGTGGTGTCGACGTACCAGGTGTCCGGAACGGACCGTACGTCGCCGCCGCGGTGGTCCAGCGGCGTCAGCGCGTCGGGCGGCGACCCGGCCGAAGCGCGGTGCACCAGGTAGCCGACGGCGCCCTCGACGGGCTCCCAGCGCAGCGTCACGTGACCGGCGCCGGGGACGACGGTCAGGCCGGCCGGGGGTGGCAGGTCCGGGATGGGGGCCGTCGACCGGTTGTCGGAGCGGTCGGCGATGCGCTGCTCCCAGTCCTCCCGGGCGGTGGGCTCGTGGCCGGAGCCATCCTCCCCGGCGGTCTTCACGACGCGTTCGATGCCGGTGCTCATCCGTCCTCCAAATTGTCGTTCACAGAGCCGTTTCTCGACCCGGCACGCAGGACGGCCGGGCATCGGACGTCGGTCGTGAAACCGGTTTCTGGAGTACCCCACAGCACCACGGGCAAGGTGTCAAGACACTGGCGCCGGGCCTCCACAACCGTCTGGACCCCGCCCCCGGGCGGCAGTTGTCAGGAGCTGCGGTAGTCGCGCGGCGGAACACCGAAATGTGTCCGGAACCGCCGCGAGAGGTGGAACTCGTCGGCGAAACCCAAGGTCCGGGCGATCTCGCGATGGGTCATGTCGGTCAGCCGCAGCAGCGTGGCCGCCGTCTGCAGGCGGCGTGCGGTACGGAACGCCGACGGCGACCGGCCGACCTCCGCGGTGAACCGGCGCCGGAAGGTGTCGTAGGTGAGGCCCGTCTCGGCAGCGACGGTACGCAGGTCCACGCCGGCGGTGAGGTCGTCGCCCAGCCTGCTGACGGCGTGCGCGACCTCGGCGCTGAGGTCGCGGCCAGGTCCTGCTTCACCGGCATCTGCGGGCTCGGCGTCCTGCGCGTCGAGCAGCCAGTCGACCAGCGCGAGCAACTGGTGCTCCGCCGCCCGGCGCGACGGTGGCGGGGTGCGCAGCACGCTGCGCAGGGCCTCGATCGAGGGGACCGGCCGTGGGTAGCGGGGACCGGCGACGGTCAGACCCGCGAGCTCGGCCACGGAGTCGAACAGCGGCCCCGTGAAGACGACGAACAGCTCGGTCCAGCACTCCCCCGGCGCCGTTCCGTACCAGTGCGGCACTCCGGGCGGAACGATGGTGTGCGCGCCCGGGACGAGCCGCTCCTCGCGGCCCCCGGCGTCCCGGTAACCGCCCTCCCCGGCCAGGACGATGGACAGGACGTACGCATCCATCACCCGCAATGTCGACGGCATGATCGGTTCGTCGTCGATCACCTCGCCCGCGAGGACGAGCCGGCCGAGCCGCGTCACGGGCCCGTCGGAGACCGCGACGACCGTACGGATACTCACCGGCCGACTGTAACCGGCGCCAAAACGTTCATGTCCTTGCCGTGTCGAGACATTCCACCGCCGACGCCTACGGAAATAGCTTCCTCGCGTCGGCATCAGACGGCCGCGGGGCCCGCGCCCCGGCGATCCCAGGAGTCTCAATGACGAAGTCAAGCCGCCTGCGTGACCGGAGGGGCGGAGGTGAAGACCCGGTCGTCACGCAGCAGGGCCCACAACACACTCGCCCGTCGGCGGGCCAGAGCGATGACGGCCTGGACGTGCTTGCAGCCCTCACCGCGCTTCTTGAGGTAGAAGTCCCGATTCGGGCCCTCGCGGATGATGCTGGTCTGCGCGGACATGTAGAACACCCGTCGCAGACGGCGGCTGTAACGCTTGGGCCGGTGCAGGTTGCCGGTCCGCCGCCCGGAGTCACGCGGGACGGGCACCAGCCCGGCCGCCGACGCCAGGTGCCCGGCGTCGGCGTAGGCCGACAGGTTGCCGGCCGCGACGACGAACTCGGCCCCGAGTATCGGGCCCATGCCGGGCATCGACTCGATGATCTCCGCCTGCGGATGGCTTCGGAACGTCTCGCGGATCTGCTTGTCGATCCGCTTCAGCCTGTCGTCCAGGGCCAGGATCTGCACGGCCAGGTCGGCCACGATCTGCGCGGCGACGTCCTCGCCGGGCAGCGCGGTCTGCTGGGCCTGGGCGGCCTCCAGCGCGGTCGCGGCGACCGCGTCGGCGCCGCGCACGCTGCGGTTGGCCAGCCAGGCCGTCAGCCTTGCCCGGCCGCGGCGGCGGATCGCGGCCGGAGTCTGGTAGCCCGTCAGCAGGACCAGCGCGCCCTTGTGGGCCGAGTAGTCGAAGGCCCGCTCCAGCGCGGGGAAGACGCCGGTCAGCAAGTCGCGCAGGCGGTTGATCATCCGCACCCGGTCGGCCACGAGGTCGGTGCGGTGGGCGGTCAGCAGCGCGAGGTCGGCGGCCAGCTGGGCAGGCACGTCGATCGTGGCGAAGTCGCTGCGGTGGCGGGCGGTCTCGGCGATGACGTAGGCGTCGCGGGCGTCGGTCTTCGCCTCACCTCGGTAGGCGCCCGACATGCGGTTGACCGTGCGTCCTGGCACGTAGACGGCCTGCTGGCCGTGCGCCGCGAGAAGCGCCAGCAGCAGCGCGGAGGACGTGCCGGAGACGTCCACCGCCCAGTGGACCTGGTCCGCCAGGTCGAGAATCTCGCCGAGCGCGGTCAGGATCGCCGACTCGTCGTTGTCGACCTTCTTCGACCAGAGCGTCGCGCCGGTCTCGTCGACCACAGCTGCCCAGTGGTGGCCTTTACCGGCATCGACACCGGCCCAGACCTGGACCTTCCGCTCGCTCACTTGCCCCTCCTCGTTCCGCACGACATGCCGTCGGCCCGAGGGACACCCCGCTGTCATCTCCGTAATCAGCGACCGCACACAGCGCGCACATCTCAATCAGCAGCCAGGGCGCCCCGGAGAACCGGGCGGCCACTCCTGCGAAGCCACTGAAGGCAAGAACCCATAAGCCACACCCGGCCCTCCCGGGCCGACTAACAACTTACGGAGG
>NZ_JBOHCV010000609.1:0-4439 GCF_050698815.1 Streptomyces sp. | reverse complement strand
CACGGAGACTCCCCCTCGGTCGACGGTGTGGGGGGTTGTCTGGTGTGACCGTCGAAGGGCGGAGCTGGTTGTACGGAGTTCACCGGATGTTGGCGCCGGGTTCACGGTGGGCGGGCGAGGCCCTCGATGTTGCGGGCGCCCGAGACCGCGACGCGGTCATCGCCGGGCCGCTTCTGCTCCTGGATACGGCATTCCACTGGGTCGTGTCCTGGCCGGTGCCAGCCGCCACGACTCCCCGTTGCTCGCCCCGACCCTGGACCGCCTGGACGACCTGGGGCCGTTACCCGACGACATCACCGTGCACCTGGACGCCGGCTACGACTCGGACAAGACCCGCACGCTGCTCAGCGAACGCGGCCTCCACGGCCGCATCGCGCACAAAGGCTTGGCACCGTACTTTCTGTGACATGACTGATCACGCGCTACGGCTGCTGTGGCAGGACCGTCGAACCTGGCCGAACTGGCCGCCTTCCCCTTCGACTTCGACCTGGACCGCGCCGCCCACGGCCATGTCGAGGAGGTCCGTCTCGCCTCGGGCGGGCCGCTGGAAACGGTTGCGGGGGACGATACCGGCGGTACGTACTTCGTATGCGCGGACGGCTCGGTGCTCTATGCCGACTCGGAGGGCGCCGCGGGGATCATCGGCTCCAGTGTCGACGAGACCCTGGAGCTCGTGATCGGCCTGCCCGGGTGGCGCGGCTACACACGTCTGTCGCCAGACGACGGCGAGGAGAAGATCCTGGCGTGTGTCGCGGAGACCGAGGACGAGATCCGTGAGTGCTACGGAATCGACAAGGAGCGGGCCGAGCTCCGTGCGGCGCTGGGCTTCTCGAAACGCGCCCCGGTCGAGCTGGTGGGCAGGCTGCGTCCGCTGCTGCGCACCGAGCCGGACTTCGTACTGCTCAATGCGGATGAGGGGTGCGCGTACGACCGGATAGGCCCGGCCGGTCCCCCGCTGTGGGAGCCGGTGCTCGCGGCGGGCCGCGCCGATCTCGCCCGGCTGCGGGAGGGCGACCAGACGGCATGGCATGAACTCACCGAGGACCCGGTGCGGCGCCGGATCACCCTGCGGGCCGCGCAGTTCGACCGCGCCGAGGGCGATCTGGAGCTACTGCGGCATCTGCTGCGGCACGAGACACGGTCATCGATGACGGACGAACTGCGGCTCGCGGCCGTGCTGGTGGGGCTGCGCGGGGACACCGGAGATCTGCCCCTGCTGCTTGAGGTCCGGGAGACGGACTTCGACACGATGTGCGGCCTGGGCAGTATGCCGGAACCGGGTGCGAGCACGGACGAGTTGCAACAGTGGGCGCGGGCGCTCGACGAGTCGATGTTCGGGACGGACCCGTCGGACGAGCCGGTCTCCACATGGACCGACCTGGCACGGGACCAAGGGATGACCGACCTCGCGCGGGTGACGCTGATCCGCGAACTCGACAACATCTTCATGGACCAGAGCAGACTCCGCCGCCCCGGGGCGCCCCGCACCCTGGCCACGGCTCCGCTGAGCGGGCTTGCCCAGGACTTCGAGGAACTCGGCGACCTTCCCCAGGCGCTGCGCGCCCAGCGCCTGTACGCCGCCCTTCAAGAGACGGCATGGGACCGGGCCTCGGCCCGGCACACCCTGGCCCGCCTGGAGCGGGAGGCGGGCCAGCTGCCGCGAGCGGCGGACAGCCTGGCCGCCGTACGCGACGCCCTGGCCACCCCGGGCGACGCCTCACTGCGCTACTGGCAGCAGGTCAACCTCGGCAGCTATATCGCCGAGGAGCACTACCGCCTCACCCTCGCCCTGGCAGACGCGGACCGCCCCGAGGAGACCCGTGCCCTCCTCACGGCCGCCGACGCCATACTCGGCGAGCTCTCGGAGAACGCCGCGAACGGCATCCGCGAGCTCGCCGAGCGGACCGCAGCGAGAGTGCGGGAGGTCAACTGAGGACGGGCACGGCGGGTGGTCCGCCAGCAAGTAGTGGGCGCGGCGGGCCAGGGAGCCGGCCTGTCCGGCAGCAAATGGTGTTCAGCAATGCGATCGAGCCGATCCAGGTAGATGATCGGACAGGGGTCGGGGAGGCTGTCAGCGCAGCTCGCAACGCAGGAGCACTTGGGCGATCGGCTCTCCGGTGGCTTCGGCGTAGGCCATACGTTCCTTCACCTCGCTGAGCGTGCTGGGCCGGTACCCAGGGCCACCACAGCAGCTCTTGTGGAACCGGATGCCCGCGTTGAGGAGCACCGAGAGGACCCGCCACCCGGCAGTGTCCCGCCTTCGGGGCGGCGCGAAGGCGGAACCGACGTGGATCAGCGACTCACGACACCGAGGGCAACGCCGCTCATGGTCGGAACAGGGCTCAGGGTAGGGCTGCTTGTACGAGGCCCGGCACGGTAGGCAGACGTATGAGGTTTTCGCGTGACCGGGCATGCGGCCAGAGTAGACCGGGCCCCCGGCCTGGCACGACGGATTTTCACGCTGTAAGCCCCGCGAAGAGCCGCGCTCAGCCCAGCCGGTAGGTGTCTTCGAGTTGCTGCCGGTCGGCCGGCAACAGGACGTCGGTGACTCCCCCTTGGCCGGCGCCAGGACTTAAGCCTATGCCTTGCTCGGCAGACGCGCCCAGACCCGCTCGGTGGCGTGGTCGAAGGGGACCGAGATAGACGAACACGCAGGTCAGGCGCTCAACTGGGCGTGAAAGAACGGCGATCCGCAAGCTCGGCGCCCGCGGCTCGCAAGAAACCGGGCAACCCGTACAACCCTCGCGCCCCGTGAGAGGTCTCTTGTTCGCCGGGCGGCGCTACCCGGCCCGACGAAATCCCGGGCCGCGCGCAGCGAACCGGCACCCCATTCACCTGGGGATGCCCCGCATCCCCGCATGCTGCAGGAGAATCCCGCATGCACAAGCGTTTCCGCATCACCCTGGCCACCGCGGCGGCAGCCGCCCTGACGAGCGGCCTGCTCACGGCTTCGGCGGTCAGCGCCGCAGCCGCGCCCAGTGGGCTCAAGGGCGACTTCAACGGTGACGGCGTCCGTGACGTCGTCGTCTCCGCCGCCCAGGCCACCGTCGGCGGCAAGCAGGGCGCCGGCCAGATAGTCGTCCTCTACGGCTCGACCGCCGGTGGCGTGTCCGCGGCCAAACGGACCACCATCAGCCAGAACTCCGCGGGCGTGCCCGGCACGGCCGAGACCAACGACCACTTCGGCGGTATGACTTCGGCCGGCGACTTCGACGGCGACGGCTACGCGGACGTCGCGGTCGGCGCCGCCCACGAGGACGTCGGCAGCGACACCGACGGCGGCGCCGTCACGATCCTGTGGGGCAGCGCCGCGGGCCTGTCCGCCGGTACGACCGTCGCCGATCCGGCGCCGACCAAGCACGACCGCTTCGGCCGCTCCATGGCCGCCGCCGACTACAACGGCGACAGCAAGGACGACTTGGCGATCGGCTCCTCCTCCGCGACCATCGACGTCCTCCGCGGCGGCTTCACCCGGTCCGGTACCACCGGCGGCCACTATTCCGTCACCCCGCCGATCATGAGCGGATCCGACACCGGCCCCATCTTCCTCACCCCGGGAGACGTCAACGGCGACCAGATCGCCGACCTGGTCGTCGACGGCTACGAAACCGACAGCGCGGACGGCTGGAACGCCAACTACTACGTCCGCGGCTCCGCTTCCGGGCTCACGGCCTCCGGTGCGGTCAAGCTCCCGGCCGGCATCATCACCGCCATCGGTGACCTCAACAGCGACACCTACGGCGACATCGTCATCGGCATGGCATGGGACGACGGCGAAATCCCCGGCGCCTCACGGGGCGGCAAGGTCAACGTGGTGAACGGATCCGCCTCCGGGCCGGGCTCCAGCGCCTCGTACACGATCTCGCAGGACACCACCGGCGTCCCCGGTTCCTCCGAGGCCAAGGACCAGTTCGGTGGCGAGCTGGCACTGGGCGACGTCAACGCCGACGGGCACCTCGACCTAGCCGTCGGCGCGTACGGCGAGTCCCTCAACGGCGTGCAGTACACCGGAGCCGTCACCCTCATCTACGGCACAGCCGACGGCCTGACCGGCACGGGCTCGCAGTTCTTCAGCCAGGACACCCCGGGAGTCCCGGGCTCCAACGAGAGCTCGGACAACTTCGGCAGTGACGTGCACCTCGCCGACCTCAACGGCGACGGCAAGGCCGACCTCACCGTCGGCGTTGCCGGTGAGAACACCGGCAACGGCTCGGTGACCTCCCTCGATTCGGACGGTGCGAAGATCGTCACCCCAGGGGCCACCGTGGTCTCCCCGTCCAACGTCGGCGTCTCCACCGATGCCTACCCGACGTTCGGCCACAACTTCGCGGGCTGACCACCACAGTCCCGAACCGGGGCCACGGGGGCCCGGCACCTGGACCGAGGCCGCTCGGACCGGCCCGAACCAGGACCCGCGCGTCCCCCGCCCTGTATACGGC
>NZ_JBOHCV010000608.1:0-10764 GCF_050698815.1 Streptomyces sp. | reverse complement strand
GCCGGGCGGCGCCGGACCCGCGCACCGTGGACCCGCGCCTCATGCTGGACGACTCCCCCCGCACCGCTGCGCCGGACATCTCACCGGACGACCTGGAGAGTGGAACGCCGGGCAGTGCGCTCCGCGCTCTCGTCGACGCCGAGCAGTACGGCTCACCCGGGACGGCGGCAGAGCAGGGGGAGCGGCAGGAGCCGGGACCGCGCTGCGTCGCCTGCGCCACCGGTGCCATCGACGGGGACGGCTACTGCGAACACTGCGGGCACAAGCAGCCGTGTGAACGTGACCACATGGAGGGCGAGTTGCCCTCGGTCGCCGCGGCCAGCGACCGTGGACTGCGCCACCATCGCAACGAGGACTATTTCGCCCTCCTCGAGGCGGCCACGCCCGAAGGGTCCACGGGGACCATCGCCGTGGTCTGCGACGGCGTCTCCTCCGCGACCCGGCCCGACGAGGCGTCGGCCGCGGCGGCCCGGGCCGCCGGCGCGTCGATGCGGGATTCGGTCCCCCAGGGCACGCACCCTCAGCAGGCCATGCACGGCGCACTGCTCGCCGCCTCCGACGCGGTCAACGTCCTTGCCACCGAGGGCCCCAACGAGCCGTCCAAGAACGCCCCGGCCTGCACCATCGTCGCCGCCTTCAGCGCGGACGGCATCCTCACCGTCGGCTGGATCGGGGACAGCCGCGCCTACTGGGTGCCCGAGGACCGCGGCGCGCCGGCGGCCCGGCTGACCGAGGACGACTCCTGGGCGGCCCAGATGGTGGCGGCGGGTCTCATGAACGAGGCCGAGGCGTACGCCGATGCCCGGGCGCACGCCATCACGGGCTGGCTCGGCGCGGACGCGTACGAAGTCGACCCGCACACCGCGTCCTTCAAGCCGGACCGGCCGGGCGTGGTGGTGGTGTGCACCGACGGGCTCTGGAACTACGCGGAGTCCGCCGAACAGATGGCCGCCGCGGTGCCCCCCGACGCCCGGACCCGGCCACTGCACTGCGCGCGGCACCTGGTCGGCCACGCCCTCGACGGCGGCGGCCACGACAACGTGACGGTGGCCGTCGTCCCCTTCTCCGTGCCTGCGGGAGAGGGCGGACCGGTCTGACGCGACGCACATCTCCTCTTCAGCACGGAACAGGAGCCGAACAGATGGCCAACTTCGCAAAGCCGGGGGCGCCGCGGTTCTCGGCCGACATCTATCAGAACGAATTCCTGCCGGAAGGCGCGCGAGAGGTCAACGCGATCGTCACGGTCACCTCCTCGGGCGGCGGTACGGCGGAGGGCGGTACGTCGGGCGGTCCGCCGCTGCCGACCACGGAGCCGAGCGATCTGCCGCCTCCGCGGGCCGGTGACGCCCGGTCCGACACCGCCGTCGTGATCATGGTCGACTGCTCGGGCTCGATGGACTACCCGCCGACGAAGATGCGCAACGCGCGCGAAGCGACCGCCGCCGCGATCGACACGGTGCGCGACGGGGTCTCCTTCGCGGTGGTCGCGGGCACCCACAAGGCCACAGAGATCTATCCGGGGAACGGCGGCACGGCAGTGGCCGACGTGCACACCCGTGCCGAGGCACGGGAGGCGCTGCGCCGGCTCGAAGCGGGCGGCGGTACCGCCATCGGCACCTGGCTGCGACTGGCCGACCGGCTGCTCTCCTCGGCCGGGGCCGCCGTCCGGCACGGCATCCTGCTCACCGACGGGCGTAACGAGCACGAGGAGCCGGAGCAGCTGAGCGCCGCGCTCGAGGCCTGCGCGGGCCGCTTCACCTGTGACGCCCGGGGCGTCGGCACGGACTGGGAGGTGAAGGAGGTCACCAGGATCGCCTCGGCGCTGCTCGGCTCCGCCGACATCGTCGCCGATCCGGACGGCCTGTCCGCGGACTTCACGCGCATGATGGAGAACGCCATGGGCAAGGAGGTCGCCGATGTGGTGCTCCGCCTGTGGACACCGCGGGGCGCGGAGATCAAGTTCGTCAAGCAGGTCGCGCCGACGGTCGAGGATCTGACCGGCCGCCGTACCGAGGCGGGCCCGCGTGCCGGTGACTACCCGACCGGTTCCTGGGGTGCCGAGTCCCGCGACTACCACGTATGTGTGGAGGTGCCGGCGGCCGAGGTGGGTCAGGAGATGCTGGCGGGCCGGGCCTCACTGGTGCTGTCCGATCCGGACGGCGGCATTCGCGAGACCCTCGCGCAGGGTCTGATCCGGGCGGTCTGGACGGACGACATGATCGCCACGACCTCCATCAACGCGCAGGTCGCCCACTACACGGGTCAGGCGGAACTCGCCCAGGCCATCCAGCAGGGGCTGGAGCTGCGGAAGGCCGGTGACGAAGGGGGCGCGACGGCCAAACTCGGGCGAGCCGTACAGTTGGCGAGCGCGTCCGGGAACGCCGATACAGCGAAACTGCTTTCGAAGGTGGTGGACGTCGTCGATGCGGCGACCGGTACTGTTCGACTGAAGGCGAAGGTTGCCGACGCCGACGAGATGACGCTGGAGACGCGGTCCACGAAGACGGTCCGCGTGAAGAAATGACAGGTCCACGAGGGACGGACCGCAGGCAGCGACTACCAGGAGCACGAGGGGGAGGCATTCACCATGCCGACTTGCCCGAACGGACACCAGTCCGCGGCCGATGACTGGTGCGAGGTGTGCGGTCACCGCATGGCCGACGCGGCAGCCGCGCCCGCCGGTGCCGTCCCGCCGCCCTCCCCGCCCGTGCCCGGTGGCGGCTACGGCTATCCCGGGCCGCCGCCCGGTGGGCCCGGTGGTCCGGGCGGGCCGCCCGTTCCTCCCGGCCAGCCCTCGCAGGGCTACGGCTACCCGGGGCCCGGCGGTCCTGGCGGTCCGCCCGTTCCGCAGCAGCCGCAGGCCGAACTGTGCCCGCAGTGCGGCACCGCGCGCCAGGCTCTGGCGCCCTTCTGCGAGGGGTGCCGCTACAACTTCCTGACCCACACGCCGACCACGTACGTGCCGGCGGACCCGCAGCCGCCCTCCGCGTTCCCGCAGCAGGGCCACCAGGGCCAGCAGGGCCAGCCGGGCCAGCCGGGCCAGCAGGGGTATCCGGGTCACCCCGGCCAGCAGGGTCCGCCCCCGCCACCGTCTTTCCCCAGCCAGGGCCAGGGGCAGGACCAGTCGTTCGAATACCAGAACTCCCGGCCCTCCCAGATGAACCGTTCCGCGGAACCGCTGGCCCCCGGGTCGCCGGTGACTCCGCCACCGCCACCGTCCCCGTCCCCGCCCCCGCTCGGTCCCGGGCCTAACGGCTTCCCGGGGCAGGGCTACGGCCAGGGGCAGCCCATGGCGCCGCAGGCACCGCAGCCGCCTTCCCCGCCGAGCGGCGACTGGACGATCCCGCCGCCGGCCCCGCCCCAGCAGGAGCAGTCGCAGCAGCCCGCCCCTCCTCAGTCCTTCCAGGCCCCGCCGCCCGACCCCTTCCAGGCCCAGCAGCCCGGTCCACCGCAGTCCGGCCCGCCGCAGCCCGGTCCGGGCGGGCCGGCACAGCAGCAGGGCGGGCCGCACTCCGGTTCCTGGACGGCTGTCATCGCGCCCGACCGCGAGTACTTCGCGGCGATGATGGGTCGCAGCGGCCCCGAATCGGCGAGCCTCAACCTGCCCGCCTACTCGCCCGAGCAGCAGCTCCCGATGGCCGGCCACCAGATCACCATCGGCCGCCGCCGCCACTCCACCGGGGAGGCCCCGGACATCGACCTGGCCCGGACGCCCGAGGACCCGGGCGTCTCCCACCAGCACGCCGTGCTGGTCCAGCAGCCCGACGGCAGCTGGTCGGTCGTGGATCAGGACTCCACGAACGGCACCACCATCAACGGCGCCGAGGATCCCATCCAGCCGTTCGTCCCGGTCCCCCTCGTGAGCGGCGACCGCGTCCACGTCGGCGCCTGGACGACGATCACCGTGCACCGCTCGTAGTCCGGCGTCCCGCTTCAGGCGTAGTGCGCGCGCAGCCGGGCGTGTGCTTCCGGTGCGGAACCGGCCCGGTCGAGGCCGAGGAGGGCCGCGCCCAGTACGGGCGGCGCGGTGACCACGTGGGTGGTGGCCTGGGGCGCGCGGTCGGCGAGCAGGTGCGTGAGGTGATCGTGCAGCAGGGGATGACGTGCTGCGGCGACGCTGCCGCCGAGGAAGACCGGGGTCGCGGTGCCGAGCAGTGCGAGGCGGTTCAGCGTGACCGTCGTCAGGGAGACGATCTCCTCGGCCTGTCGTCGTACGAGGGCGCGTGCGACCGGGTCGCCCGCGGCGGCGACCGTGAAGAGGAGCGGGGCGATCTCGTGCTTGCGGGTGTCCGGCAGGTCGCCCATGTGCAGGGCCTCGATCAGCGCGTACATGGAGGGCAGGCCGAAGTGGCCGGGCAGTGCTCGCGCGAGCCGGGTGGGCTCGCCGCGGCCGTCCTCGGCCCGGGCCGCGTACCAGATCGCTTCGGCTGACAGCCCGCCCCCGCCGCCCCAGTCGCCGGAGATCCGGCCGAGGGCGGGGAACCGGTGCGTTCGGCCGTCGGCGTCCCGGCCCACGCAGTTGATGCCCGCGCCGCAGACGACGGCGACGCCGTGCCGTACCGACCCGTCGTCGGGCAGCCCGGCGCGCAGAATGGCGAAGGTGTCGTTGGCCACGTGCGTGCTGCGACCCCAGCCCCGTGCCGTCAGGGCGGCGGTCAGCAGGCGTTCCTCGCGCGGCAGGTCGGCGTTGGCGAGACAGGCCGAGACGTGCGCGAGCGGTGGCCGCCCACCGGGCCCGGCCGCCCAGCCGTCCCGGCCGAGGCCGGCTCCGGCGTCGGCCAGCGCGTGTCCGACGGTCTGTGCGAGCGCGTCGACCGCGACCTCCACGCCGGCCGTCGGCGGCTGGAAGCCGTCGCCGCGTGCGCTGCCCAGCACGGCGCCGTCGGCGGCTACGACCGTCACGTCCGTCTTGCTGTTGCCCGCGTCGATGGCCAGGCAGGCAGTGGTCAGGCCCACGCCAGGTGGTCCCGGTTGTGGGCGAGCAGCCGGTCGGTCAGGGCCTCGGCCATGCCGTACTGGCCGACGAGCGGGTGTGCCAGCAGTGCCGTGAAGACCCGGTCGCGGCCGCCGCGCAGCGCCGCGTCCAGGGCCAGGTTCTCGTACGCGGTGACGTGTGCCATCAGGCCCGCCTGGAGCGGGCCGACGGCGGGCGCGGGCAGCGGCAGGGCACCGGCGGCGCCGACCGTGGCCGGTACTTCGATCACCGCGTCGTCGGGGAGGAAGGGCAGGGTGCCGTCGTTGAACACGTTCACGACCTGCACGGGCGAGGGCTGCCCTGCCGTGGCCCCTCCGGACGTGCCGCCCAGCAGAGCGGCGGCCAGTGCCACGGCGGCCTCCGAGTAGAAGGCGCCGCCCCGCTTGCCCAGCAGGGCGGGCTTCTCCGCCAGCGCCGGGTCCCCGTACATCTCCAGCAGCTCCCGCTCCATGGCGGCGACCTCGGCCGCGCGGGAGGGCTTGGTCCGCAGCTCTTCGACGACCTCGTCGTGCGTGTAGTAATAGCGCAGGTAGTACGAGGGGACGACGCCGAGCCGGGCCGGCAGCCCGCGCGGCAGGCGCAGGTCCTCGGCGATGCCGGCGCCGTGCTCGGCGAGCAGCCGGGGGAGCTGGTCCGGTCCGTCCGGCCCGCCCAGCCGTACGGCCAGTTCCCAGGTGAGGTGGTTGAGCCCGTAGTGGTCGAGGTGGATCTCCTCGGGAGGCACCTCCAGCCGGGCCGCGAACTTCCGCTGCAGATGGATCGCCACGTTGCACAGTCCGACCGCCTTGTGCCCGGCCTGCAGCAGTGCCCGGGTGACGATGCCGACCGGGTTGGTGAAGTCGATGATCCACGCGCCGGGATTGGCACGGCGTACGCGCTCGGCGATGTCGAGCACCACGGGGACGGTGCGCAGCGCCTTGGCCAGACCCCCGGCGCCGGTGGTCTCCTGCCCGACGCAGCCGCACTCCAGCGGCCAGCTCTCGTCCTGCTGCCGTGCCGCCTGGCCGCCCACGCGCAGTTGGAGCAGCACGGCGTCGGCGTCCGCGACGCCGGCGTCCAGGTCGGCGGTGGTGGTGATGCGGCCGTCGTGGTCCTGCTCGGCGAAGATGCGGCGCGCGAGGCCGCCCACCAGTTCCAGCCGGTCCGCCGCCGGGTCGATGAGCACCAGTTCGCCGACGGGCAGGGTGTCGCGCAACCGCGCGAAGCCGTCGACGAGTTCAGGGGTGTAGGTGGAGCCGCCGCCGACCACTGCGAGTTTCATGTCCTGTGTACGTCCTTACGAGGCACGAGGGTTCGGGGGGCGTCAGCGGGAGGTGTCGAACACCTCGTCGCGGGTGGTGGCCAGCGCGCTCTCCAGCGCGCCGTGCAGTACGGGGTGTTCGGTGACCGTGCCCAGCACCAGCAGCGGTCTGGGCACGGCGAGTTCGGTGAGTTCCGCGCGTACCAGCTCACGCAGCGGCTCGCCGCCCGCCGTGAGCACGCCGCCGGAGAGCACGATGAGCTCCGGGTCGAGCACGGCGACCATGGAGGCGAGACCGGTCGCGATGCCGGTGGCGAAGCGGCGCAGCAGTTCGCCGTGCGGCCCGTCGCCGTTCCCCGGGCCGCCCGCGGGGCCTGCTCGGCCGCCTTCCGTGGCGAGCACCGCGCGGGCGACCAGATCGGCTGCCTTGGCGTGCAGTTCGGCGGCCGGGTCGTGCGGCAGGCCGAGTTCGTGTGCCCAGCGCACCACCGCGTTGGCCCCCGCCAGTTCCTGGAAGCCGCCGCTGTTGGTGTGCGCGGGATCGCGTACGAGCGCGGTGCCGGGCACCGGCAGGAAGCCCACCTCGCCCGCGCCGCCGGTCCGGCCGCGGTGCAGCCGTCCGCCGATCACGAGGGCGGCGCCGATGCCTTCCTGGTTCCACAGCAGCACGAAGTCCTCGTGGCCGCCCGCCACGCCCAGCCGCTGCTCGGCGACGGCGGCGAGGTTGACGTCGTTGTCGTAGTCGAGGGACATCGGCAGGGCGGCGGCCAGCTCGTCCAGCAGCGTGGGGGAGTGCCAGCCGGGCAGATGCGAAGCGTAACGCAGCCGTCCCGTGCTGGGGTCGAACGCGCCGGGCGTGCCGATGACGACGCGGTGCAGGTCGGTGCGGTGCACGTGGGCGGCCTTGGCCGCGCCCTCCACGGCCCGTACGACCAGGTCGGCGGTCCCGCCGTGGCGCGGCCCGGACCTGGCCGCGCCGGTCGGCGGCGGCGTGGCCAGTTCGTACGTGCCGATGGTGCGGCCGGTGATGTCGGCGACCCCGGCGAGGATGCGGTGGGTCGTGACGTCCACCCCGGCCACGTGCGCGACGGCCGGGTTGACGGCGTACAGCTGGGCGTTCGGGCCCGGCCGGCCTTCGCTGCTGCCGGTGACGACGACCAGACCCGCGGCTTCGAGGCGGGCCAGCAGCTGGGAGGCGGTCGGCTTGGAAAGCCCGGTCAGCTTGCCGATCCGCCCGCGCGACAGGGGGCCCTCGGCCAGCAGCAGATCGAGCGCGGCACGATCGTTCATCGCGCGCAGCACCCGAGGGGTCCCCGGTGTCATCCCGGCCATCGCTGCCGCCTCCACCCCCGAGCGCGCCGACGGGCCTTCGAGCGCGTCAGCGGGGGAAATACTGTTAGGAAGGTTTCCTGTTACGTTCAGGACACTAAGCCCCCGCTCGACCGGCGTCAATAGGCGCCCGGGGCAGGTGCCCGGGCAGCCGCCCGGAGGTGCTAGTCACGCCGTTTCTGCAGCGGCACTCCGTCGCCGCCGCCGTCCCGGCCCTGTCGCGCGTTGCCTGCCTCCAGCGCCAGCGACTGGTCGTCCACGATGTCGATGCCCTGCCGGTCCAGCGCCCGCTTGATCCGCCAGCGCAGTTCCCTTTCCACCCCGAGCGACTTGCCCGGCATGGTCTTGGCCGAGACCCGCATCACCATGGCGTCGAGCGTCACGGAATCGAGTCCGAGCACCTCGACGGGTTCCCACAGCAGCTCGTCCCAGGGCTCGCTCTTCGCCAGCTCCTCACCCGCCGCGGTGATCACCGCGCGCACCGTGTCCAGGTCCTCGCCCGCCCGCACCTGTACGTCCACGGCGGCCGTCGCCCACCCCTGGCTGAGGTTGCCGACGCGTTTGATCTCGCCGTTGCGGATGTACCAGATCTCGCCGTCGTCACCGCGGAGTTGGGTCACGCGCAGCCCGATCTCCAGCACGGTGCCGGCGGCCTCCCCGACGTCGACCCGGTCCCCGACCCCGTACTGGTCCTCGAGCAGCATGAAGACCCCCGCCAGCAGGTCCGTGACCAGGTTGCGTGCGCCGAATCCCAGTGCCACACCCGCGACACCGGCGCTGGCCAGCAGCGGGGCGAGATTGATGCCGAGGTCCGAGAGGACCATGAGCAGGGCGGTGCCGACGATCACGAAGGAGGCGACGTTGCGGAGCACCGAGCCGATCGCCTCGGAGCGCTGCCGCCGCCGTTCGCCGTTGACCAGCAGCCCGCGCAGCGCGTTGCCGCTGTCGGCGGCCTCCGCTCTGCGGTTCACGCGCTTGATCAGTTTGCTGATGGAGCGGCGTATCGCGTAGCGCAGCATGATCGCGATCACCGCGATGAGCAGGATGCGGAGCCCCGCGGCCACCCAGTCCGACCAGTTCGCCTCGATCCATCCGGCGGCTTCGGTGGCCGACTCGTGTGCGTCGTCCAGCGAGGCCGGACCGTCGTCCTGTCCGCTTGCGGCGCCGATCAGCCTGAACACAGCAGAACCTTCCATGCGGGGCGACTTGACCCACCGGGACGGGCCCGGCGGACACGCCACCACACTAACGGCGCACACCCTCCACACTCCGCACCGCCGGGTGGCGGGGAGGTGTGCGGACCGTCCGTGGCGCACTCCGTGTAACGGCCCGTGACCGTGCTGACTGGTCGGGCGGGGTGCGCGTTTCGGCGGAAGGCGGACGGTGTGGTGGAAAACACGCCCGTTGCGTTACCTGGTCGTGGTGGCGGAGTGAGCGGGGCACGGGACACACTGAGGTGAGATCGTCCCGGCGCGAGCCACGCGCCGCCGACGTACAAGGAGGCACCGTGCCGCATGTCCTGGTCCTCAACGCGTCGTACGAGCCGCTCGGCGTCGTACCGCTACGTCGCGCGCTCATCCTCGTGCTCAACGACAAGGCGGTCAGCCTCGAGGAGTCCGGCGCCCTGATGCACAGCGCCACCCGTGTCATACCCGCCCCCAGCGTCGTCCGCCTGAAGCGCTTCGTGCGGGTCCCCTTTCGGGGCAGCGTTCCCCTGACCCGCCGGGCGCTCTTCGCCCGCGACGGCGGTCGGTGCGCGTACTGCGGTGGCATCGCGACCAGCGTCGACCACGTCATTCCGCGCAGCCGCGGGGGACTGCACACCTGGGAGAACGTGGTGGCGGCCTGCCGCCGCTGCAATCACGTCAAGGCGGACAGACATGTGGCCGAGATCGGGTGGCGGCTGCGCCATCAACCGGCGCCCCCGTCGGGACTCGCCTGGCGGATCATCGGCACGGGACACCGCGACCCGCGCTGGATGCCGTACCTACAGCCATACGGCGCGGACGACGCCCTCGCCCGGATCGACGGCAGAGCCACTGCCTGAGACCGGGCTTTGTTGTTCTCGCGGCACGGGCAGGCGGGGGCAGGAAGGGAGGCACGAGCAGGCACGGGCAGGCACGGGCCGCGAGCTGTCAGTCGCGGCCCCGCACGGCATACGCCTCGACCGACCAGAGCGAGTAGCCGAAGCGGGTCGCCCGCTCCTCTCCCTGGACGCGGACGTACCGGGTGTCCGCGGGCGCGTCCATCCGCACCGTCTCCCGGCCGCCCCTGCCGTCCCCTACGGTCGCGGCCGTGCGCCACCGCTTGCCGTCCGGTGAGACCTGCACGCGGTAGCGCTTCGCATAGGCGTCCTGCCAGTGCAGCACCAGCTCGCCCACCCGCGTGGGCCGCCGCAGCCTCAGCTGCAGCCACTCGCCGTCCTCGGCGGGCGAGGACCAGCGGGTGCCCTTGCGGCCGTCGTTGACGGCGGACGCGGGGAAGTCCGGAGTCTCGTCGGCGGACGACGCCGCCTCGGCGGTACGGGCGAGGTCCGGCCCGCCCGTACGGGGGAAGGCGCTCACGGTCAGCGTGCGCCGCTCGCCGCCGAAGGAGACCGGGATCTCGTGAGTGCCTGGCCGCACCGAGGCGCCGGCCTCGATCCGCACGCGGACCCGTGCCGTGCCGCCGCGCGGCACCTCCGTACGGTCCGGGGTGTGCACGGTGAATCCGTCGGGAGCCTTGGCGGTGACCCGGCCGCGTACGTCTGCCGGGCGGCGCGCACGCAGCTCGGCGGTGACCTCGCTCGTGCCACCGCCGATGGGGACGTAGATCTGGTCACGGGAGAGCGTGAGGGAGGCGTCCGGACTGTCGGCGAACCACGGGGTGATCTCGTGCACGACGGGCTCGCGTGAGTCCGGCGACCAGGCGAGCCGCAGCGCGTCGGCGCGAACGCCGTGGCCGTCCGTCTGCGTCCAGCCGCTGCCCGACAGTGCGCCGAGGCGCCGCCAGCCTTCGCCCGGCACGTGTGCCTCGACCCGGGCGCGGGTGCCCGAGCCGGGACCCGTCTGCACGGTGACCGCGTCCAGGGGGCGCTGTTCGGGCAGCCGCACGGTGAGTGCCGGCGTAGGGGACGGCCTGTTCCGCGGGCCCTCGTCCGGGCGGCCGTCCGGTTCGCCGTCGGGCGCGCCGTCGGGCTGCCCGTCCTCGGGGGCGTCCGGAGGGCTGTCCGGGCCCAGCC
>NZ_JBOHCV010000607.1:0-8989 GCF_050698815.1 Streptomyces sp. | reverse complement strand
GAGCGGCTTCCGCGTCGGCGTCGGTTCCGGCGGCGGTGCCGCCACCGGCAGCGGCGGCGGCCGTGAAACAGCTCAGGTCCACGCCGTTGGGCACGACGGTCCACGGCGCGGAGACCCCCGCCCGTTCGCCGGTACGACGCTCGGCCTCGCTCACGCACAGCACCCGGTGCGTCCAGCGCGCCGCCCACCGCTCCCAGCCGCGGGCCAGCCGGGCGGCCTGTCCCTCGACGGCCTCGAAGGACCAGGCGTGCGGCTGATAGACCGTGGGGATCCTGCCGCGCAGCGCGAGCCTGGCGGCCAGCCCCGCCTTGGCGCTGTGCGCGTGCACGAGGTCGGGGCGTACGCGCCGGATCAGCTGGTATGCCCGCCGCGCCTCCGCCGGCACGCGCGGGCCGGGGTCCCGGAGCGCGTCCCAGTGCTCCACTTCCGCGCCCGCCGCCGCGGCCGCCCGGGGCAGGCTGCCGCCCGCCGGGCAGCCCACGACGACGCGTACTCCTTCCCGCCTCTGGGCCCCGACGAGGTCGGTGATGACCCTCGCCACCCCACCCTCGACGGGCTGGGCCAGGTGAAGGACGGTGAGCCCGTCCCTCCGTTCCCTGCGCTCCGCAAGCACCCCACGTCTCCTCAACGTCACGACCGGACAAGCTTCTGGCGTGTGCTTTCAGCCGCATACGAAGCGGCGTGTGTGTTCAACCGCGTCTCAGCGGCGTGCTCAGCGGCGTGCGTCGACCTGTGCGTAGAGCGCACCGAGCAGGTAGTCGTCATCACGGGACGCGAAGCGGAAAAGGAGACGCCGTCCGCCGGGGCGCAGCGCCGTGGCGGCGTCGAAGACGTCGGAGTCGTATCCGAGCGTGTTGCGGTGGGCGGGAGTCCGGCCCGGCACTTCGCGGCCGCGGTCGGTGATCGTCGAATTGAACGTGTCACGCGAAGGGTTCACGGAATTCGACAGCGGTGTGCCGGCCCGTTTGTCGGCGGCGAGGGTGAACGATTCCCGCGCCGAACCACGGTCGCCGTCATAACCCACCACGCCGACCGAACCCTTGGCCCCCGCCGGGAACCCCAGGTACCGGCTGCCGGCCGACACCCCTGCCGTCCGGCTGCCGGGAGCCGCGAGCCCGTCCCACAGCGTCAGGTGCCGAAGCGGCGCCTTCGCGTCCTCGTACACCACCACCAGCGTCCAGCCGCCCCACGCACCGGCCGCGGAGTGGCCCTTCGCCACATTCACCTGCGCCACGGTGTAGCTGCCGGGGCCGCTTCTGCCGACCAGCGGCGTCACGTTCGCGGACGCCTGGTAGGCGTCCACCCCGCCGCCGCGACGGTACGTCCGCAGGGTGTCCGACCACACCGGCCGGTACGCGCCGCGGGGTTCGGCGAGCAGCACGCGGCCGTTGTCCTTGGCGGGCTTGACCTCCCCGACGCGGAGATTGCCGCCCCAGTACAGCCGGGCGTATCTCACCTTCGACGTCTTCGGCAGCCGCAGCCGGGCCCGGGTGGAGTTGTAGGTGTTGGGGTCGCGGTCGACGTCGGAATAGAACATCTCGTAGTCGGCGTTGTCTCCCCCCGCCCCCCGCTGGACCGCACGGCAGGCCGTCGCCGTTCCCACCGGCTTGCGGCAGGTGATCGCCGTGTTGGCCGCGCGTACGATCCCGCCGTGCCGCAAGGCGTGATAGCGCTCCGTCAAAGGGCCGTCGGGCGCCGGCCATTTCGACGGGGGAGCCGCGATCGCGGGTGTCGGCGTCATTGCCGCCATGCAGATCACCGCGCAGCACAAACCGCGCAGCACAGAGTTCTTCTTCCTCGCCATGAATGACTCCGCCTCCCTTTATGAAGCAGAGCGACCTTGACAAGGGCGGGCATAGAATCCCGTGCGGCGCGCCGGTCACTTTTTCGTTTTCACTGACTAGCGGACACCCAAACGCGTGTAGGCGACCGTTCAGGTAATCGGAAAACATCGAACGTGCGAGCGGAGGTGCCGGGGATAAGCTTGGCGGTATGCCGCTGACGTTCGAATGGGACCCGTCGCTCGATCACCGACTCCGCGACGGTCTGCGCGCACTGTGGGCGGACGTCGCCGAGGCGGGCGGCGCGGACGGTCTCGCGGCGCCGGTGTCCGCCGAGGACCTGCGGGCGGATCTGCTGAACCATCTGGCCGCCGTCGACGCGGGCAGCACCCGGATGCTGATCGGCCGCGACGAGCGCGGTGCGGTCGCCGCCAGCGCCTTCCTGGCCTTCAACGCCCACCGGCCCAAGCGGCACTGGTGCTCGGTCTACACGGTGATGGTGCACCCCGCGCTCCAGGGCAGGGGGTACGGGCGCGAGCTGATGTCCGCCGTCGAGCAGGGCGCTCGGGGCATCGACGGCATCACGGCGCTCCGGATCAGCTGCCGCGGCGGGCTCGGCCTGGAGCGGTTCTACGGCGGCTGCGGCTACCGGGAGGTCGGCCGGCTGCCGGACGCGATCCGGGTCACCGACGACGACTTCCGCGACGACGTCACGCTCTGGCTGCCGCTGGTGCCGGGAGGGGCACTAGCCCGTTCCGGGCACTGTGTTTGACTGGAGAGGATTCGTTCAGGCGCCGGGCACGCGGCGCCCGAAGCACCCGAGAAGCCCCGGAGAAGATCCCCGTGAGCCGCACGTCGCACGCAACGCTCCGCTACACCGCCCTGCGGGCCGGCGTCTTCGCCGGCTGTCTCGTACTCGTCGCGGTGCTCGCGTACACGGGGATCATCCCCGAGGGCATCGGGAAGTCCAACCCGCTGTGGGTCGTGCTGCTGGCGCTGGTGCTCTCCGCCCCGCTCAGCTTCGTGCTGCTGCGCAGGCAGCGGGACGCCATGTCGGAGCAGATCACCGGTGGCGTGGACCGCGCCAAGGGCAGGCTCGCCGCCCACCAGAGCCAGGAGGACGGCGCGGTGTAACGCGCGTCTCAGCGCCCGCCGGCCGGGAATGACCACAGCCCGGCGTGGCGTTGTGGGTCGTCGTACCCGTTGGGAAGCCTTCGGGAAGCCGAAGACCCACAGCCGAGCGGGAGTCCGACCGTGTCCTCGTCCCCTGATACGCCCCCTGGTTCGTCCACGGACACCTCCGCCGGAGCGTCCGCACCGGCCGCCCGGCGCGTACCCGTGCCCAAGGTTCCCTTCTGGGCACAGATCCTGCTCGGCCTGTTCCTGGGCGTCGTGCTGGGCTGGATCGCCCGCACCGGGGACATCGCCTGGCTCGGAACGACCCTCACCAAGACCGGCGAGATCTTCGTCCAGCTGCTGAAGCTGGCCGTCGCCCCGCTCGTCTTCTTCGCGATCACCATCTCGATCACGAACCTGCGCAACGTGCACAATGCCGCCCGGCTCGCGACCCGGACCCTGCTGTGGTTCATGGCCACGTCACTGATCGCGGTGGCCATCGGGCTCGCCATCGGGCTGCTCACGCACCCGGGTTCGGGTACGGGGCTGTCCGCGAAGGACGCCGCCAAGCCCGAGGAGTCCGGATCCTGGCTGGACTTCCTGACCGGCATCATCCCGACCGACATCATCACGCCGTTCACCGAACTGCAGGTCCTGCAGATCGTCTTCATGGCCGTCGTCGTCGGAGTCGCCGCCCTCAAACTCGGTGACAAGGCCGCTCCGCTGCTGACCTTCGGCGAGGCCGTCCTCGCGCTGCTCCAGAAGGCCTTGTGGTGGATCATCCGGCTCGCCCCGGTCGGCACGATCGGACTCATCGGCACCGCGATCAAGGATTACGGCTGGGAGCTCATCGGCAAGTACGCCACCTTCACCGCCGACGTCTACATCGGCTGCGCCCTCGTGCTCTTCGGCGTCTATCCGCTGCTGCTGGCCACCGTCGCGAAGGTCAGCCCGCTGCAGTTCTACCGTGGCGCCTGGCCCGCCATCCAGCTGGCCTTCGTCTCCCGCTCGTCGGTGGGCACCATGCCCGTCACCCAGAAGGTCACCGAACGTCTGGGCGTTCCCAAGGAGTACGCGGCCTTCGCCGTGCCGTTCGGCTCGACGACCAAGATGGACGGCTGCGCCTCGGTCTACCCGGCGATCGCGGCCGTCTTCATCGGTGAGTTCTACGGCATCGACCTGGGCCTGCGTGAGTACCTGCTGATCGTGTTCGTCTCCGTCATCGGCTCCGCCGCCACCGCGGGCCTGACCGGTGCCACGGTCATGCTGACGCTCACGCTGTCCACGCTGGGTCTGCCGCTGGCGGGCGTCGGCCTGCTGCTCGCGATCGATCCGATCCTGGACATGATGAGGACGGCGACGAACGTGGCCGGGCAAGCGGTCATTCCGGTGCTGGTCTCGGCCCGCGAGAAGATCCTCGACCTGGACGCCTTCCGCGGTGCGAAGAGCTTCAGTCTGTACGAGGGAGACGGGGCCGACGGGGCCGACAGGGCCGGCGAGGACGGCGGGGACTCCGTCCACCACCAGCCCCGCCCTCGCGCGACGGCGAACTCGCCGGTGTGACTATTCCGTTTCCGGGGGGCGGGTTCTTTCGGGAACCTCGCCCTCCGGGTGTGTCTCCGCGCCGCGGGCCTTGATCACCTGGCCGATGAAGAGGTCGTAGACCTTGACGCCCACGATGCCGCCGATGAGCGGGCCGGCGATGGGGATCCACCAATAGCTGGTGAACCATTCGGATTTCCCGGGGAAGGCGATGCTTCCCCAGCCTTCGAAGAACGTGAACAGGCGGGGGCCGAAGTCGCGGGCGGGGTTGATCGCGTACCCGGCGTTCGTGCCGTAGGTGAGGCCGATCGCGACGACCACCAGACCGATCAGGAACGGCCCGAGATTCGATTGCGGCGCCGTGTTGGCCTTGTCGATGAGGGCGCAGATCAGCAGGAGCAGGAGCGCGGTGCCCACGATCTGGTCGAGCAGTGGCCCCCACCACGAATCCCCGAAGTACTCGGCGGGGAAGGTGGCGAAGATGGAGAAGGTGGGGAGCGATTCCTCCCGCCCGATTCCGGCCTTGGTGTTGAACGCGTCGATCGCCCAGTGGTACGTGGCGTAGACGACGGAGGCGGCGACGAAGGCCCCGACGACCTGCGCCCCCCAGTAGGGCAGGACCTTCTTCCAGGGAAAGTGCCCCCGTACCGCGAAACCGAGCGACACCGCGGGGTTGATGTGAGCGCCGCTGATGCCTCCGGCGACGTAGACGCCGAATACCACGGCGAGGCCCCATCCCCAGGAGATGATGAGCCAGTTGGCGGGACCGAATTCGCCGGCCTGGCGGCCTGACAGCGGCAGCCCGGCGACGGCGACGGCGACCGAGCCACAGCCGATCAGGATCAGTACGAAGGTTCCCAGGAATTCGGCGAGGAGCTCGCCGCCGATACCTTCCTGATAACCGCGTCGGCGCGGACCGGTCTGCGTGCTGCGCTCAGCCATCGGCTCTCCTTGGTCGGAGGGAACAGCCCTGCCTGCTCCTACCCGGCACCGTAAGCAGGGGGACATCGCGCGAAGTGCGCCTGACGGCGAGTCACCATGTATGTCAACCCGATGGCGTACCGGTGGGACGCGGCGGATCTCCGGAGTGTCGTACCAGACAAATCAAACAACCCGTCACCCCCCGGTGTGGTGACGGACGGTCCACGTACGATTACGTCGGATCAGCCTGTGGGGGTCATGGGGTGGAGGGGCAAGGCAGTGGGGACCACGACCAAGAGCAAGACCGGGACCACGACCAAGAGCAAGACCAAGGGCGGCACGGGGCGCCGGCGGATGCCGCGCGAGGTGCGCGAGCGGCAGATGCTGGACGCCGCGGTCGTCGGATTCGCGCGGAACGGCTACCAGGCCGCGTCGATGGACGAGATAGCCGAGGAGGCCGGGGTCTCCAAGCCGCTGGTCTATCTCTATCTGAAGTCGAAGGAAGACCTGTTCACGGCCTGCTTGCGCCGGGAGCGGTCGGCGCTGGTCGGGGCGGTGCGGGTCGGCACCCGGGAGCGTGACGGCTCCGCCGACCAGCAGCTGTGGAACGGGCTGTGCGCCTTCTTCGCGCACACCGCCGTGCGGCCGGACGGCTGGGCGGTGCTGCAGCGTGCCGACACGCTGGGGGAGCCCTTCGCCCATGAGGTGGCCGCGATGCGGGCGGAGATCACGGAGCTGGTGACGCTGCTGCTGGGGCGGGCGGCGCGGGACGCGGGCTGCGACGAGGCGCTGGCCGAGCGCGAGGTCTCCGGTCTGGCACACGCGCTGGTCGGCGCCGCGGAATCCCTCGCCGGGTGGGCGAACGCCCGTACGGACGGCGTGCCGTCGGCGAAGGAGACCGCCGCCATGCTCATGAACTTCTGCTGGACCGGCCTGGAGCACCTGGTCAAGGGCGCTCGCTGGTCACCTCACCGGTGAGGTGCAGCCGGTCCGGGTCGGTGCCGCCGCGCAGCTCGAAGCGGTGCACCCGCGAGGGCGCGTTCGGCGGGGTCAGCCTGTCCGCGCCGAAGGCGACGGTCGAGGGGAGCAGCACGGGTGCCTTGAACTCCGCGCGCGCGGTGACCTGTTCGCCGCCCGGCACTGTCTCCGCCAGGCAGCGGGCGAAGCTCCACATGCCGTGGGCGATGTGCCGGGGGAAGCCGAAGAGCTTCGCGGCGAGCGGGTGCAGATGGATGGGGTTGCGGTCGCCGGACGCGGCGGCGTAGCGGCGCCCGAGTCCTGACGGCAGGTCCCAGTGGGCGCGTACGGGCAGCGGTGCGGGTGGTGGCGCGTCGGCGGCCGGCGTGGGCCCGGCGCCCGCGTCGCCCCCGCCGTGCCTGCACAGATAGGTGCTGCGCGAGTGCCACACGAGCTGCCCGTTCAGCCGCGCCTCGGTCACCACCTGGAACACGCTGCCGCGCCGGTGCGGGGCCGGCCCTTCCGCGCGCACCGAGATCTCGGGCCGGTCCTCCGCCCACAGCGCCCGGTGCTGGGTGAGCTCGACGCCGGTGTGCACCAGGCCGAGCAGCGGGAAGGGGAAGTCGCGGTCGGCCATCAGCCGCATGGCGAGCGGGAAGCCGAGGACGTGCGGGTAGCTGGGCGGGAGCGGCGGCGGCCGGCCGGCGTCCGTGGCGGGAAAGCCGCAGACGTGCGCGTATGCGCGCAGCTTGCCGGCATCGACGCGGGACCCGGCCAGCACGAGGCGTTCGTCGGGCAGCCGCGCTCCCTCGTACGGGCCGCGCTTGGTCAGTGACGCGAGGGCGCCCCGTGCGAGCACGACGGGCAGCCGGGGCGGCGCTGACAGGTGGTGCACGGTCACGTCTTCACGCTCCCAGCAGGCTCTGGCAGACGCCTGACGCGGCCGGTGCCGCGCCGCAGTGCGCCCGCCGCCAGCAGGTGGTCGGTCGCACGCAGCACGGCGGCGAGGTTGACGTCGAGTACGGCGTCCCAGCGGTCCGCGGCCATGTTGACGAGCTTACGGCCCCGGGTGATGCCCGCGTTGTCGAGGCAGACGACGTGCGCGGCGTCCCGGGCCAGGGTCGCGGCCACGGACTCGCCGATGCCGCGCGCGGCGCCGGTCACCACGGCCGTGCGGCCGGACAGCGGGGCCGGCCCGGTCGCCGGGGCCGGGGCCGCGTCGCCGGTCTCGACGACCTGACCGCTGAGGTAGGCGGACCTGGGCGAGAGCAGGAAGTGGAGCGTGGAAGCGGCGCCCGCCGCGGTGGCGCCGCGCGCGAACCGCACCAGCTGCGCCGTGCGGCCGCCGCCGAACTCCTTGCCCAGCGAGCGGACGAAGCCCTCCAGCGCCCCTCCAGCGCCTGCTGCACCGCCGCCTGCTGGTGTTCGTCCGGGTCGGGGCGGGTGCCGAGCAGCACGACGCGGCCGCAGCCGGCGAGTGAACGCAGTACCGGCTGCAGGTTTTCGTGCACCCCCCGGAGTTCCCTGACGGTCCGTATCCCCGTAGCGTCGAGCAGCACGGCGGCGCAGGTCTCGCCCGGTTCCGCCTTCGTACGGACCGGGAGCCCGGTGCCGCCCGCCAGCCGCGGCCGCTCCGCCGACCACCGGTGGAGCGCTTGGGGGCTCCCCAGCTCGAAGAGCGAGGGCTTGGGGTCTCCCCAGCTCGAAGAGCGAGGGGATGGGCCGGGGGAGGCAGAGCCGGCGGGTGAGGAGGCGGCCGGGCCGTGTGTCGGTCCAATGCAGATATCGGTCGGCCATTCCCCAACTCCTCCGGCTCACGTAAATTTACTTCCGAGTAAGGTTACTTTCAGGTCAGGAGTTTGGTCGAGGATGAGTCCCACCGGCCTCATAAGTGCCCGCATTTCGCGCCGCGTCGCGGTCATCGGCGGCAGCCGCATCCCCTTCGCCCGCGCGGACGGTCCGTACGCCGCCTGTTCGAACCAGGACATGCTCACCGCCGCGCTGGACGGTCTCGTCACCCGGTACGGCCTGACGGGCGACCGCGGCGTCGGCGAGTTCGTGGCGGGCGCCGTACTCAAGCACAGCCGCGACTACAACCTCGCACGGGAGACGGTGCTCGGCTCCCAGCTCGATCCGCGCACCCCCGCCTACGACATACAGCAGGCGTGCGGCACCGGCCTGCAGGCGGTGATCGCCGTCGCCAACAAGATCGCCCTCGGCCAGCTCGACGCGGGCATCGCGGGCGGCGCCGACACCGCCAGCGACGCCCCGCTCGGCGTCAACGACGAACTGCGGCGCATCCTGCTCGCCACCCGCAGGGCCAAGACCTTCAAGGAGCGGGCGGCGGAGCTGGCCCGGATCCGGCCCCGGCACCTCGTACCCGAGATCCCGCGCAACGCCGAACCGCGCACCGGCCTGTCGATGGGCGAGCACGCGGCCCGTACGGCACGGGAGTGGGGCATCCCCCGGCACGAGCAGGACGCGCTCGCCGCCGCCAGCCACCGCAACCTCGCCACCGCCTACGACAGCGGCTTCCTGCACGACCTCGTCGTCCCCTTCCGCGGTCTCGCCCGCGACCAGAACCTGCGCCCCGGCACCTCACCGCACAAGCTCGCCGAACTCAGGCCCGTCTTCGGCACCGACGGCCCCGAACCGACGATGACCGCGGGCAA